>JBJEWN010000447.1:0-1738 GCA_051885075.1 Bullifex sp. | reverse complement strand
GCATCCGATACAAACCATGGTAACGGAGACTATCTGGTGTGTCCCGCAGTGGACGGAAAACCCGATCTCTCTGATGTCTGGGTCGTAAACGGCGCAGTTTTCGAAACCACCTACACAAAATAACTAAAAGGCAGGAAAACATAAGACCTCCGGGCTTTCCGGAGGTCTTAGAGTCTCAGATATTTCTTAGTGTTACTGAAACCTGCTTCCCCG
Organism: Bullifex sp.; assembly: GCA_051885075.1. Lineage (GTDB taxonomy): Bacteria > Spirochaetota > Spirochaetia > Sphaerochaetales > Sphaerochaetaceae > Bullifex. The sequence continues at coordinate 1,525 of JBJEWN010000447.1, read as the reverse complement.
CAATAGGCATCCTCTCTGTTTGATATGATCTCCAGCAGCCATTAACTTCATATCCAATTGTTCTGTACTGGTTGAAGTCTGACTTATATACAGGAAAATATACGGATGAACCATTCCTGAACCTGTTATAATATTCATTTCCGAACTCATCATAAAGTGAAGTGCTTCTCCCATCCACACGGATATCAGATATCGTGTATCCGGTACTGTTTGTCAGTTTCACCCATCCCAGATCCGGTACCATGCTGCAGCGGAGGACCGGATCCCCGTTTATCCTTACTGCCATACCCTTGTTTCCAGTGTAATATCTTCCGGAGGCTTTCAGGATTATATCATCATCATATACCCCAGAGACTTCCACTTCTTTTGACGAAGAGGCTGCAATTGCGACGCTTCTCACCTTTGTGAAGGATGAGGATGTCACTGTTATGGGTGAATCAGTTGGATTTTCGATTATCAGCTTATATGCTGAAGTCGGCACCCTGATTGATATGAAGCACGATGTGAGAAGAACAAGTATTGCTGAAAGAATAATTAGCTTTTTCATGAAGGGATGATAGCACTTAACCTGTATATACGAAAAGACCTGACAGCCATGTGTCAGGTCTTATGGGCGATATAGGGTTTGAACCTATGACTTCCACCACGTCAAGGTGGCACTCTCCCGCTGAGTTAATCGCCCGAATGCTTAGTCTTTATAACCCTTTTGAAAAAAGATTGCAATAGGGTTGACGAAAAAGTTTCTGAATAATATCGTGTATATACCCCATGGAGGTATATATGGAGTGCTGCTGCAGACAGAAAAACACGAAAAGAAGTGAAGAAGAGATAAAGAGCCTGGTCACAAGGCTCAACCGGATCGAGGGACAGATCAGGGGAATCAGGAGAATGGTTGAGGAAAATGTCTACTGCAATGACATCCTCGTTCAGGCAAGTGCCGCCAACGCAGCACTGAATTCCTTTTCCCGTGAGCTCCTTGACCAGCACCTGAGATCATGCGTAACTGAGGAACTCAGGGCCGGACATGATGATGTGATCGATGAGCTTTTAAAAACACTTGAGAAGATGATGAAATGAAAACTGAATACACTGTTACGGGAATGAGCTGTGCCGCATGCTCGGCGAGTGTCGAAAGGGCGGTCAGAAAGGTTAAAGGTGCGGATGATGTGTCTGTGAGCCTGCTGACGGGATCGATGATCGTGGAAGGAAGTGCCTCTGCTGATGATGTCATTGCCGCTGTCAGGAAAGCAGGTTACGGCGCATCGGTGAAGGGAAGTGAAAAGGCACCTTCCGATGTGAGGAAGAACAGTGATGTGATGAAGACCCGTTTAATCTCTTCAATTGTTCTTCTTGCAATCCACCTGTACATTTCAATGGGGCCGATGGCCGGGCTTCCTCTTCCATCCTTCATAAACCACAGTGTAAACGCGGTTCTTCAGCTGACGCTGTCGCTTCTGATAATGTTCATCAACAGGAAGTTCTTCATAAGCGGAGGCAGGGCACTGCTGCACCGTTCTCCCAACAT
>JBJEWN010000446.1:0-1740 GCA_051885075.1 Bullifex sp. | reverse complement strand
ATCACGCTGTTCTGAATATATTCAATTGCACTTTTAAGCTGATGCTGTATTGGTCCGGAAAAGGTTCTTTCACTCATATTACGGCCTGTAGGATCAGGAATATCGGCAAACTCTATTCGGGCATATGGAAAGTAGTCATTGGTTTTCTCAGAGAACATCAGAAGTGCAACATTTCTGGGTCTGAGATGTTCATCCGGTCCATAAAGAAGTTTCATATCCTGGGCAATATCCTTCTTGTCCCTGCTCCCGCACAGATCATACAGTTTGCTTTTTACCTCATGAAGATGCTCTTTCATCAGGTTCATTGAAATATCTTCAATGCTGGCAAAAGGGTTTTCCCTGTCATCAAAAGGAATGTGTGCAGATTTCTCAAAAAGTTCCTTAAGACTGTACTTATCTGCCTGTATGGTTTTTGAACCATGTCTTATGTAATACTGTTTCATTCTTTGATCACGGAATACATCCTTACTGGCCATATACGGCCGACCAGGACCTGCCGTCACCCAGAGTACAAGTATGGTTTTATCATCAACCTGACACTGTTCAGCACGAGGGTAGTAGAAAGGTTCTATGAAATGGCATTTATTAAGTAAATCTTTCTCAATTGCATCAATTCTTTCCGGATTGATTCCTGAAACGGGAAGAACCGGTCTGCCGTTTTCTTCCTCAACTCCTATCAGTATGTATCCCCCATCCTGATCTTCAATATCATTTGCAAAGGCACAGATTGTTCTTATGCACTCGGCTGGATTCCAGTCTTTTTTGTATTCGATACGGCTTGATTCAACTTCTTTCTGCTCCAGTAGCATTCTGATATCTATGGGTAACATAGGAACTCCTTTGAAAAAGATTATAACAGTAATTGTTGAATAATGTCGATAATTGTCGATTGGTTATTTAAATTGTCGAAATAAATGTCGAAATAATTGTCGAAATGGCTTTTTCCCCGATGAATTGTTGAAAAACGTCGATAATTGTCGAAGCGCATCGACAATTATATGGTCTTGGATAAAAAAACAGGGCTCACATTGTCCTGTGGCCCTGTCTGTTTGTTTCTGTTTGCTTATTTTACGACGAAGTTGACAAGCTTACCTGGAATTGCGATCTCCTTGACGATCATCTTGCCGTCCAGCCAGACCTTTGATTTCTCATCAGCCTTTGCTGCTGCGATCATCTCATCCTTTGATGCACTCTTCGGCATCATGATGCGGCTTCTGAGCTTTCCGTTGATCTGGACGACCATTTCCATGGTGTCTTCCCTGCAGAGTTCCTCATCGTATGAAGGCCAGCTCTGGTTTGCGACTGAGGGTTCATGACCCATCATTGACCAGAGCTCTTCAGCCAGATGCGGTGTATAGGGGCTGAGGAGAAGGGCAAGGGTCTCAATTACCTTCTTGGGAATTACCTCAAGGCGGTTCATCTCATTTACAAGTACCATCATCTGGCTGATGGCGGTATTGAAGTTGAGTGAAGCGGTGTCTTCGGTAACCTTCCTTATGGTCTTGTGGAGGGTCTTGTTAAGATCCATCGGGATTTCAACTTCCTCAACCTTCTTCTCCGTTGCGATTCTCCATACCCTGTCAAGGAAGCGGTATACACCGATGAAGCCCTGGGTTGCCCATGGCTTTGACTCAGTAAGGGGACCCATGAACATCTCATACATCCTGACGGAATCGGCACCGTAGTCACGGATGAAATCATCAGGGTTGATGACGTTCTTGAGAGACTTGGACATCTTGG
>JBJEWN010000445.1:0-6795 GCA_051885075.1 Bullifex sp. | reverse complement strand
TGCGTTACTGCTCATGCCCCAGACGAAGTGTCCTGCGGCATTTGCGCTTACAAGCGGAGTCGGGGCATTGTAGTCAAGGAGCGTAAGGTCTGCAGTGTAGCCTTCCTCCACCCTTCCCCACTTCCTGCCGTCATTGAAGCTCTTCTCGACAAGGCGATTCCCGCGGTTGAGTGCGGCAACGAACTCGGATGGCCAGAACGGGAGACCTTCGTCCTTATGCTTGAAGAACGAAATCTTGAGTTCCTCGAACATATTGCCGCCGCAGCCATCTGTTCCGATAACAAGGTTCTTTATCATCGGAAGTGTCTTACAGTAGCCTACATGATTGTTCATGTTACTTCTGCCGTTATGAGCGAAGAAACAGTTCCTCTCGTTGATCTTTGCAATCTCCTTCTCTGAAAGATGGAGACCGTGTACCAGGAGAGTGTTGTCAGTTAAAAGTCCGAAGCGGTCCAGTCGGTCGATGATGTCCTCGTTGTAATGGTGATGTGACCATACGACATCGTATTTGTCCTCTGCCACATGGAGGTGCATTCCCCTTCCTGTTTCCTTCATGGCATCAGCCATGAGCTGAAGACCGGCATCGGGAATCGTGAACGGAGCATGTCCTCCGATCATGGATTCAACAAGTACCTTACCGTTTTTCTTCTTTGCATCGACTTCCTTTGCAAAACGGATATTCTCGTTAACGCCGTCCTCAACTTCCTTCATGCCGCCGTTACGGTCAGTGACTTCATAACATGTGGAACCTCTGAGGCCTACTTCCTCCATTCCCTTTGCGATGACTGAAAGGGAACCGTCAATGAATGACGGGGATGCATGGTGGTCGATCGCACATGTGGTACCTGCCTTAACCGCATCGATTGAACATATAAGTGATGAGTAGTAGAGTGCTTCCTCATCAAGGCCCCTGTCGAGACGCCACCACCACTCCTTAAGAACCTGAATGAAGTCGGTCTGGGGACCTGCTGAGATAAGCATGCCCCTGGAGAGACCTGAATAGTAGTGATGATGTGAGCAGACATTACCGGGAATTAATGTCTTGCCCGTAGCATCGATGACTCTGTCGGCTTTCAGAGGGAGATTTGCTCCCACAGCCTTTATCAAACCGTCATCGATCAGAACATCCATGTTCTCCTTCACGTCAAAAGGAGGTTCGGTCTGCATTACGCGTACGTTTTTAATAAGTATCGACATCGCTTATTCCTCCACTGAATTCAGAAGATATGAGTAACGGGTCAGAACCGCATCGATCATGGCAGAAAGCTCATCGCTTACTTCCACATCCGCATGTCCTTCCTTAACGGTACCTGTCATGACCTTTTCTTCCACTCTCACCGTGATCTTCTCTCCATCCACCAGGAAACCGCTGTTTGTGCTGTTCTCAAAGTCATCCTGTCTTGAGAAGAGCGTGAACTTCTTAAGGTAAGGTCCTCCGTCATGGGGACAGAACGTTGCGCAGTTACCGCATTCGTTGCAGTATGCATCGATGTGCAGGATCTGGAACGGATCATCAAAGAGTCCGGTATCCCTTAAATCGAGTGCCATGTTGGCCCTGTTGGGACATACTTCAACACATTTGTTGCAAAGGTATGAACACTCGACACAGCGGCATGCTTCCCTCTTCATGAAGTCAGCTGATGAGCACTTGTCGCATGAGCGGAGCACCTTTGACTTTCTCTGCCTGATGGACTGGAAGAACTCGTTTTCGGCTTCTTCAAGCTCCTCATCGCTCATTTCTTCCTCATCCTCATCATCGTGGCAGCCGCAGTCACAGTTCTCATCATGGTGGTGGTCGTGGCATCCGCAGTCACAGGACTCATCATGTTCATCATGACAGCAGCAGTCGTCATCGTGGCAGTCGCACTCATCGTCATCATCTTCTTCCATCTTTGAAATGCAGTCATCGATTGCACGGGACACTGCATCACGGGCACTTGCGATACAGCGGACAACGGTGGTGGGTCCTGTCAAGGAGTCACCCACGATGTAGACGCCGTCTCCGTCAGTCGGGAATCCGTCAACAACTTCGACGCCGAGAGCCTGGAATGTTTCAGTATCTGGTTTATTGCCTGTTGCCGTAATCAGGGCTGAACACGGAAGTGTGATGACTTCACCTGTTTCCTCTGGTCTCCTTCTTCCGCTTCTGTCCTTCTCACCGAGCTTCATGACTGAAAGTGTGAGAACACCGTTTTCAATGGACTTCGGGTTTGTGAGGAATGCAAATGATACTCCGTCGGCAAGTGCCGCTTCGTACTCTTCACGGTCAGCAGGCATTTCATCAAAACTTCTTCTGTATACGACGGTGACCTTTGCACCTGTGCGGAGGGCAGCACGGGCTGCATCCATTGCAGTGTTTCCGCCACCGACAACCACAACGTCCTTTCCAAGTCCGCTGTCGATGCCCTTTTTCTCCGAGCCGAGGAACGTAACCGCATCGATCACCTTTCCATCACCTTCAAGACGGATCTTATTCTCCTTCTCGGCACCGATTGCATAGAAGATGTAATCATAACCGTCTTTCTTAAGGTTTTCAGCCTTAACATCATCAACACTTACGCCATAGTGGATATCAACACCGTGGTTGAGGATGAAGTTGACATCACGTTCCACTATCTCACGCGGGATCCTGAATTCGGGAATGATGTTGCTGACGACACCGCCTGCACTCTTTTCACGCTCGAAAATCTCAGTCTTGAAACCTGCACGTGCCAGGAAGAGTGCTGCGGAAAGACCTGCGGGGCCTGCTCCCACCACTGCTGCCTTAACATCAGCGGGTTCTTCCGGTTTAACCCAGATTTCTGAAAGGTATTCATCAAGACCTTCCTCTGCGGCAAGTCTCTTCATTTCCCTGATCTTAACAGGGCCTTCGTAATCGAGTCTTGTACAGTGGTTCTGACACTGATGGTCACAGATCCAGCCTGTGATGTTGGGAAGTGCGTTCTTGTCGAGGATTACGGCAAGTGCTTCGGCAACCTTGCCCTCTCCCATGAGCTGTACGTATTCGGGAATGTCCTGATGGATCGGACATGCCTCGACACAGGGGGAGACGTAACAGTCAGTGAGTGTCAGCGGTGTTCCGGTCTTAGCCTTGTTCTTACCTCGGAAATCCTTGCTGATGATGTTCTTCCTGTCACGGGCCCAGGTATTCAGCTCACGGAGCTTTTCCACATCGATCTTCTTCATGTCCCAGGCATCGCTTTCTGAAAGGATCGAGCAGAGCTGTCCCATTCTGTTGTATCCGCCCGGTTTCAGCATGTCAGTGGCCAGTGTGATGGGCCTGATGCCTGCTTCAAAGAGAGCCCTGACGGTAAGTGCATTGGCTCCTCCTGAATATGATACCGGCAATGCTCCGTTGAATTCCTCTGAAAGCTTCAGTGCGACACTTGTGGAAATCGGAAGCAGAGTGCGGCCTGACATGTACATCTCGTCTCCGGGGAGAACACCCTGGTCATTGACTGAACCGAGTGTGTTGGTGAGCTTGACACCGAATCCCCTGCCCTCCTTAGCGGCAAGGTCGACAAGGCGGTGGAGCATTGCAACGGCATCAGGGTACTGAAGATCGTGATCAAAACTTTCCCTCTTAAGACCGACATATGTGTAACCGAGGTCATTGAGAATACCCCTTACACCGTCAAAGCCGAGCAGTGTCGGATTGAGCTTTACGAAAGTATCGATCTTCTTTTCAGTGAGCATGTATGTGCAGATTGCTTCGATTTCCTTCGGAGGACAGCCGTGCATTGTGGAAATGGTTACTGACGGGGAAATCCTCTTTGAGATCTTTGAAAGCATTGCTACGACGCTTTCCTCGAGGCCTGCCCATGGAGTGCCGTCAAGATAGCCCTTAACCATGACCTTCTTCACATCCCCGATATAGCCGTCAAACCTGCCGTCCACATCTGCATCGAGCATAGAGTTGATGAACTTCTGCATCCTTTCGGTCTTGATGCCTTCAAGGTTGTAACCGACACTCATGTTGAAAATGAATGAGGGACTCTCAAACTTACCCTTGTTCTGAAGTGTCTCAATGACATGAAGGATGATCCAGGCCTTGAGGTACTCATCATATGCCTTTGGCAGTGTGTACTCCGTGGACCACTCAACGTTGTAGCCTTCGTCGCGTGCATCTATGCACGGCTTTGCGATCTCAAGCGTGTCCATGATCTGGACGGTCTTGAGCTCTATGAACCTTGAACCTGTTAAATATGCAGCAATTATATTCTGTGCAAGCTGTGTATGGGGGCCTGCAGCAGGGCCGAGCGGTGTCACGCACTTCTGCGAGAACACATTGACGCTTTTTTCACCTGATGGTGTGTAAAACTCGCTTTCATGGATCGAGAAAATCGAACCTTCACCTCTGTACTCCCCAACAATCCTGTCAAGCAGGTTCACAAAGGGAACCGGTCTCATCTTATCAGCCATAATGAATCCTCCACGTAGTAAGACTAACTTAATTGTACCGCACTTTCCTCATAAGTCAACAAAGAATTGCAACAAATCGCAACAACCACAGCTTTTGATCAGACATCTCTGCCTTCCCGTATCAGCATGATACAAGCATGGAAGCATGGTATTGAAATCATCCATTGGGCATTTATGAGGTTCTCAGGAAAGAAAACATACGTAAGGATCAAAGACTGATAATTACCCGTAAATCGTGTTCAATTTCACCATATCTGCATTGACCGTGGAGCAATTATCCTTTCTCATATACCTGTAGGTGGCCTAAAGTAAACGGTAGGCGGTTTGCTCTGCTCCATGTCGCTCAATCGGCGTGGAGGCCCTGCCTCCACAGACTAAAAAACTGCGAGGTGCTGAAATGACGGATTACGAAACGTTGAGTATAGTAATAATGATTATCGGTTTGGTGGTTTCGGCAGTAATGCTCGGGATTACCATAGGAAGTAAAAAAAGAAATAATCGCCACTAACCCTACCAAGATCTAGCGGCGATATGTTTCGCAAATAATTCATGGAGCGGCAAGCCGTCTGTCGGAGGGCCACCTTCCACCTTTATAATACTAGTGCACCTGCCCATCCGTCAATATCACGATTCATGTCACCGGATAAAACGGACAGTACCTGTATCACATGAATTTTTCCTTAAGGTATTCAAGGTCGATTTCGGGATAGAGAACAAAGCGCTGAAGAAGTGACTTCACCCTCTCCTTTGCCTCGCTCTGGATCTCAGACGGACACTTTGCCTTGTTGCGGCTGAGCTGACCTGCCTTCTCACCCTTGGTAAGCTTAACGGGACGGGCATTCCTGATGACAAGGGAAATTATGTCCGCGATCTCACGCATCTCAGCTTCCTTCATGCCAAGTGTGGTTACGGCTGCGGTTCCCACCCTGAGTCCAGATGTGTACCAGGGACCGTTAACGTCAAATGGAAGTGCATTCCTGTTCAGCGTGATGCCGCACTCCCTTAACAGTGTTTCAGTCATCCTGCCGTTAAGGCCGAATGATGAAACATCGACAAGCATCAGATGGTTGTCCGTTCCTCCGGTGAGCACGGGAACACCTTCATTCATGAATTCTTCAGCCATGGCCTTTGAGTTTTTAACGATCTGGGACGCATATTCCTTATATTCAGGTGAGAGTGCTTCGGTGAAACACACTGACTTTGCCGCGATCACATGGGGAAGAGGTCCTCCGATCACAAGGGGGCATCCCTTGTCCACTGCTTCGGCAAATTCCTCTTTGCACAGAATCATGCCGCCGCGGGGACCGCGGAGAGTCTTATGGGTTGTTGTCGTAACGACATCAGCCCATGGGAACGGTGAGAACTCACCCGTGAAGACGCCTCCTGCCACAAGGCCTGAGAAGTGGGCCATGTCAACCATGAAGACTGCACCGACGCTGTGAGCGATATCGGCAAGGATCCTGAAGTTGATCGCACGCGGATATGCGGAGTAACCGGCAAGGAGGATAAGAGGTCTGACCTCTTCTGCCTGCTTCCTTATGGCTTCATAGTCAAGAAGGCCCGTTTCCTTATCGACGGTATATGAGTATGCATCGAAGAGCTGTGCTGAGATGTTCTGGCGGTAGCCGTGGGTCAGGTGTCCGCCTGAGTAGTAATCGAGTCCCAGAAGTTTCTGGTCGTGGAGGAGCTTCCTGATCTTCATCCAGTCTTCACGGCTCATTTCACCCACGTTCTTCACACCCATTTCCTCCAGGGCTGGCATCTGCACCCTGGTGCTGAGGATCGCCCAGTAGGCACAGAGGTTGGCATCGGCACCGGAATGGGGCTGGACGTATGCATGCTCCGCACCGAATAGCTTCTTTGCCTTTTCGCATGCATCCGCCTCGATCTCATCGACGTTGGCACATCCTGCATAGAACCTGTGGAAGGGAAAGCCTTCGGCATACTTGTCTGTCAGGAGGTTTCCCATGGCCGCCTGCACGGAAAGGGATGAGAAGTTCTCGCTTGCGATGAGCTTGAGGTCATGACACCTCTGGTCCTCCAGTTCCTTAACGATAAGGGATGCAAGCCTGCCATCCTTCTTTGCCACCAGCTCCAGCTGGGAAAGATACATGACCATCTCAGGTGTGACGTCATGTGATGCGATGTAGTCCTTTATGATACTGTCCATAGGAATCCTCCTAAGATGGGAGCATACACATTACGATTGTCTTTGACAACAGGGACCAAAAAACTCCCTTTCAGGCCGTGAGATAATATATAATGTAAAAAATGCAGAAGCACTCAGCGTCAGTCGGCAACAGACTGCTCATATATTTTCTCATAATAATGCTCATCCCGCTCATCATATTCCTGGTGTTCTACAACTTCTTT
>JBJEWN010000444.1:0-6809 GCA_051885075.1 Bullifex sp. | reverse complement strand
GGTGAAGACAGAGCCGTGAAACCGAAGACACTCACACATGTCCTGATAATAATTTATACAGTACTGCTGCTTATCTTCATCCTCGGCCCCCTTCTGTCCATTCCCGTAAGATCGGTATGGTCCACATCATCCCGCTACGGATCAGGCTTCACACTGAGGGCTTATGAGGAACTTTTCGGCATCAGGTCCACCGTCTCAGGGCTGAAGGATGCGAAGCAGGCACTTTTCAGCAGTGCGCTTATAGCAGGAACATCGGCACTCCTCTCGACCTTTCTGGCACTGAGGCTTGCGCTTTACATAACAAGGGTGAAAAGCACTCTCGGGGAAGTAACAGGAATGCTTCCCATGATGATCTCTTCAGTAACTCTTGCACTTGGCTTTTCCTTTCTCAGGGCAAAGCTGCCGTTCAGGGGGATGACCAGCTCATTGATCTTCATCTTCCTGGCCCACTTCGTCATAGTACTGCCTTTCGCACTCAGGACGATACTTCCGGTAGCCCGCAGCATTGATGAAAGGATACTTTATGCAGCCTATACGCTCGGTGCAAAGGAATCAAAGGCTTCACGTACTGTGGAAAAACCGCTTCTCAGAAGCACATTGCTGCGCTCGTTCAGCTTCTCATTTGCCCTTTCCATGGGGGAAATGAATGCTACAATGACCCTCTCGGAAGGAAAAATCACGACGCTTCCCCTGTTGCTCTACAGACTTATCAATTCATATAACTACCAGGGGGCATGTGCCGTCGGCACTGTCCTGATCATCACAACTCTTGTTATATTTCTGATTGCAGAATCTGCAGGAGGACGTAAATGGAAAAACTGAAAGCTGAAAACCTCAGCGTGAAATATAAGAACTTCACACTTGATCTCTCCTTTTCACTTGAGGAAGGTGAGTTCGTTTCTGTCCTGGGACCTTCTGGCTCCGGGAAGAGTACTGTTTTATCGATAATCGCAGGTCTTAATGAAGCATTCTCAGGAAAACTGTATCTGAACGGCAGGGACATAACCCATGAACGCGTTCAGGACAGGAACATTTCAATCGTATTCCAGAACTATGCCCTCTTTTCAAACATGAATGTGGAAAGAAACGTGGCATATGCACTGAAGATGAAAAAAACAGGAAGGAAGGAAACCCAGGAAAAGGTTTCAGCGCTTCTTTCCCTGGTTGGTCTCACGGGATATGAAAAAAGGAAAATCTCCACTCTTTCAGGAGGAGAGTGCCAGAGAGTTGCACTGGCACGTGCCCTTGCGAAGGAACCGGAAGTACTGCTGCTTGATGAACCTCTTTCAGCTCTCGATGCAGCCCTGAGGAAGCGGCTTAAGGGAGAGATCAGGAGGATACATGAATGCTCCGGAAATATGACTACGCTCTATGTCACTCATGACAGGGAGGAGGCATTCAGCATCTCCGACAGGATCATCATCATGAAGGACGGACACGTTGAAGCAACAGGAACACCTGAGCAGCTGTACAGGAATCCACCGACCCTGTTTACCGCCATGTTCACGGGAGAAGGGACTTCCATGTCCCCTGCCTGCTTCGGTTACGAAAGCGAAGAAATAGACAAAGTATTCTTCCGGCCGGAAAACGTGATTATCAGGGAAGGACAGTTCTGGGGTGATCTGGATCAGTACATAACGCTGGAAAATGCCGAAGTGCTTTCCCTTGATTACCTTGGTTCCCATTACCTGCTTCTTTTAAGATATAACGGTCACGACCTGCTTGCGGAAAGCGATACCAGGCCCGATAATAAGTATGTGAACGCATACATCAGAAAGTCCGGAATGCGGTTCTACAAAGATGACAAACTGATTTAAGAAGGGAAAAGCCTCAGATGAGAAGAAAAGCCATTCTGACAATAATCGTCCTGCTGCTGATGGTCCCTGTTTTTGCAGGGATAAATGTTTCCATATCCGCAGGAGCGGACTTTTCCCATAATCTTCTCTATGAAGAGGATATTCTCTTCAGGACATCAGGACGCTTCTCGCTTTCCGGGGATTTCTTTCACCCTGAAAGCAATGCTTCCGTTGCGGCGCAACCTTACATGAAACTTTCATTTCTCACTGACACAATGACATACAACCAGGCAAGAACACTCGGCTCCTTCAGCGGCTCAGCGGGCCTTAAGATCAGGATTCCTGCAGCGGATGACCTGGCAGTGATCATTTCAGCCGGAGCAGGTGCAGGCATTTACAGAAACTGGATTATTTCAGCAGGACACGGAGACAGAAATGATTCCCTGATTTACTTCGGCCTTGCTGAGGCAGGACTCGGTATTGAAAAGACAGTATCATGCATGGTCTTTTCAGCGTCCCTGGGAGGAGAGTACAGAAAAGACAGCATAAGATGGCACGTTTCAGCCGGAGTGGGTGTCCTGATATGAGGAAAAGCATTCCGTTACTCATATCCATTATCCTTCTCATGAGCTGTGAGCTTCTCACACCTCAGAAGTCTTCCTCAAGGAATGTGTATATGGTGTCACTCGCGCTCAACTATGGTCAGGCAGCAGGAATAAGCACGCTGAACTGTACTCTCAATGACCAGAGGGCAATGACTTCGGAGTTTTCATATGTAACCAACCAGTGCAGCTATCCATACAGCGAAGTGAAGATCACGCAGTCAGGATATTCATATTCAGTAACGGAAAACAATGTATCAGTGAAAACGGAAACATTCACAAGACAGACGACCATTAAGGATGATGTGCTTTCATATCTTCATTCATATGCCTCCAAAATGGATGCAAACGATCTTCTGATATTCCACTACTCGGGACATGGCTTCACAGGTACCGGTGAACTGGTGCTTAACACAAAAAGGTCAGGAACTTCTTCCGACCTCTCCCGTGACAGGCTTGTCCTTATCAATGCGGAAGACATATATGAAGCCATAAAGGGTACTGAAGGAATAAAGCTCCTGATCATCGACAGCTGCTACTCAGGCAACTTCAATTCATCCCTGACGCCTGACAATCCTGCATATCCCTTTAAGGATTTTCTATCTCTTTCTGAAAAAAATGAGAACATCTTCGTCCTGACAGGAGCATCATCCGATGAACTTTCATGGGAAAGCGGCGGATACGGCAACATGACCCGATGCTTTCTGGAGTCGATGGGATACAGTACTCTGACAGGTCAGCCAGGTCTGAACTCGGGGAAGAAATACTACAGTGAAACTGTCGCATACATACAGAAACATGTGAAGAACTACACGAACGGAGATGAGCAGCACCCCGAAGGTGCGGAAATAAAGGATTTTATCATCTATTCCCGCTAAACATTGATTATTCCATCCGTTCCCTGATAAAGCTGTTTTCCGCTGATTCATGCACATGAACATGCTTCAGGGGCTCACTTTTCCGTGTTTTCCATGCAGTTTTCAATTGAACATCAAAAAAATCCATGCATTACCCTGGTGTGGTAACCTGCCTGTATCAGGAACGGAGGCTCAGCTGTCATTCCGGATACGGGCATCAACTGGACTCCTTTAAGTGTCTTGAGCGCGTCTCCGTTACTGATTTCTTCACTGAAAGGGAGGACTGAATGAAGAAACCGGTTCTTATCATCGCACTTGTACTGATCATTGCCCTGCCGCTGTCAGCAGTCACCTACAGCGGAGGTGTTAAGGCATCACTTGGAGGAGTTCTCCTTAAGAACACAGCACTTTCATATGAGGAAGGACTCAGGGATGCGCTGAGGGCATCTGTTACGTTAATGCCTGCCTCCTTTGTTGTCGGCTCATTCGACCTTGGACTCTACGCATGCCTCTCTTTCCAGGGATCAACCTCGGTTTCGGCATTCACAAGACTCCTTGGTTACACGGGACTGTCCGTCGGCTTTGCTTCAGACTATCTTCTCACCGACAGTTTCTCACTGGGACTCTCCCTCGGAGCGGGATACTCGGTTACGGAAAAGGTCAGGACAGGAAGCGCGTTTCTTGAGACTGCCTTTTCCCTTTCATACAGGATAACCGATAATTTCGCGGCATCTGCCGAAGCAGGATTACTGTACAGGAAGGAGCGGCTGGAGTTCCCGCTTACCTTCTCCCTGACGCTCCGTCCGTTTCTCCGAAGGAGGTGAATCATGATTGCCATCATCCTGCTCATATTATCGATGCTGACATCATGTTCAATGTCAGGTGAAGTCAAAAGCGATGTGTATCTTGTTTCCGTTGCCCTTGACTATGATGGCATGAGCGTTTCAACGCTGCATGGAGCGGTTAATGACCAGAGTGCAGTGATATCCCAGATATCACATCTTGCTTCTCAGAGCGGAAGGAACTTCTACTCATATCAGATAACTCAGAAAGGTGATTCATGCTATGTGAAATATGAAACGGGACCGATGCTGGGAGACAGGACTGAAATTATCAGGTACATTGATCCGGTAAGCATAAAGAGTGAGGCTGTATCCATACTGAGGAATCTTCAGTCCAGGGAGAACGATCTTGTCATCTTCTTTTACGGAGGTCACGGACTTTCATCGAAAGGAACCCAGGAACACGGTGCCCTTGTGCTCGGGGATCTGCGCTCTGCGGGAGCCAGTGCAGACGGGGACAGACAGCTGATATACATTCTGGAAGACCTGAGATATGACCTTGCACAGGTAAGCGGCAACAAGGTCATGATACTTGATTCATGTTTTTCAGGAACCGGAAACAGGGATGACGGGACACCTGATGCAGGTGATATTGCCGCGGCTTTCTCTCTGCTCTTCTCATCGGAAAGGATAAAGAACGATCTGATCTGGGAAATAAGTGCATCCACGGCAGAGAGGCCTTCATATGAAAAGAGCGAGACGGATGACATGAAGGCCCACGGACGTTTCACAGTGGAACTGCTGAAATACCTTGGATACAGTTTTTATCCGGACCAGACGGAAGGACCGGGACTTCCCGGAACAGGAGTCCTGACAGTATATGATGCCTGGAAGTATACGCATCATGCGCTTTCAAAAAGCACGCAGAGTCCGACTACGGGAAAAAGCGACCGGGATCTGGTCATGTTCATCCTTCCAGGTACTTCCCGCTTTTAACCATCTCGATCTCATCTCGTATCACTGCGGCACGTTCGAATTCAAGGTTCTCGGCAAGGCTTCTCATCTCCTTCTCGAGAGCCTTGATGTATCTGTTCCTTCCGCTCTGGGTAAGGAGGTTATACCCGCTGCGTTCGATTTTCAGATCAGCTTTCTGACTCTCGCTCCTGTCTTCCTTCTCGTGCTCGATGTAGTCCTCGACCGCCTTCTTT
The DNA here is from genome assembly GCA_051885075.1 of Bullifex sp. Taxonomy (GTDB): domain Bacteria; phylum Spirochaetota; class Spirochaetia; order Sphaerochaetales; family Sphaerochaetaceae; genus Bullifex. Next base: position 1,564 of record JBJEWN010000444.1, on the reverse strand, counting down.
ATCGTCTGAGGCGTGATGCCATGCTCTTCGTTATAGGCATTCTGCACTTCCCTTCTGTGCTCGGTTTCCACAATGGCTTCCCTCATGGCATCACTCATCTGATCAGCATACATTATGACGCGTCCGTCGCTGTTGCGCGCTGCCCTTCCGATTGTCTGGATGAGTGAAGTTGCGGAGCGGAGGAAACCGATCTTGTCTGCATCGAGGATCGCGACGAGTGATACCTCGGGAAGGTCCAGGCCTTCCCTCAGCAGGTTGATTCCCACGAGCACGTCGAAAACGCCCAGACGCAGATCCCTGAGAATCTCGGTACGCTCGATGTTCTCAACCTCACTGTGGAGATAGCGTACCTTAAGGCCCAGACTCTCCATGTAGGAAGTAAGGTCCTCCGCCATCTTTTTGGTAAGGGTCGTGACCAGCACCCTCTCGCCCTTTGCGATGGTTTTGCGGATTTCACCGTACAGGTCCTCCATCTGACCTTCAGTTGCCCTGACCTCGACCTTCGGATCAAGCAGTCCGGTGGGACGGATCAGCTGCTCGACGATCTGCGAGCTTTCCTCCTTCTCCTTCTTTCCCGGTGTTGCACTGACATATATTCTCTGTCCCACGATCTTATCGAATTCCTCGTATTTAAGGGGCCTGTTGTCCAGTGCGGATGGAAGGCGGAAGCCGTAATTCACCAGATTTGATTTTCTCGACCTGTCACCTTCATACATCGCGCCTATCTGCGGAATGGTTACATGGGACTCATCAATGAAGCAGATGAAGTCAGAAGGGAAGTAGTCCAGCAGGACTGCGGGACGCTCACCGGGCTTCCTTCCTGCAAGGGGCCGGGAGTAGTTCTCAATACCTGAGCAGTGTCCGATTTCCCTGATCATCTCAATGTCGTATTCAACACGGCTCTTCAGCCTCTCAGCCTCGACATGCCGTCCCTGGGACAGAAAGAACTCAACCTGGTCGGCAAGTTCTTCCTCAATCCTGACGATTGCCGAGTCAATTGCGCTTTTGGGCATGACGAACTGTTTTGCAGGATACAGTGTTATGTCCTTTACCTTCTCTATCTTTTCCAGCGTCACGGGATTGAACCATTCTAGTGAAACGATCTCATCCCAGTCCAGTGTGATCCTGAAGGCACTTTCAAGATATGCGGGATAGATTTCTATGATGTCCCCCCTTACCCTGAATGTGCCTCTCTCAAGCACCATGTCATTACGCTCATAGAGCATTCTTACCAGCTGTTCAAGTTCCGTCTTATGATCAAAGACATCACCCACATGGAATGAGTGGATCATGTCCCTGAGAGAGACCGGGTTTCCAAGACCGTATATGCAGCTTACCGTCGCGATGACAATTACGTCACGGCGCTCCATGAGCGAAAACGATGCGGAGAGCCTCAGACGGTCGATCTCATCGTTTATGTCAGTTTCCTTCTCGATGTAAAGGTCCTTACCTGGCACATATGCTTCCGGCTGGTAGTAATCATAAGTCGAGACGAAATACTCAACCGCATTTTCCGGGAAGAATGACTTGAATTCCCTGTACAGCTGTGCGGCAAGGGTCTTGT
>JBJEWN010000443.1:0-6847 GCA_051885075.1 Bullifex sp. | reverse complement strand
GCAATTCATCATCCGCCCTAAAGGGACGCAAGCTTTCCTGCTACTTTATGTAAAATCAGGAACTATGGAATTGATTTTTCCGGGAAGCGCTGCCGTGTGATCAGTGAAGCATATCCTTCACAAGATTCACTGCAGTGACATCGGCAGGAAGCCACCTCACGTCATAAAGTTCATCTTTCCCCAGCCATCTTGCAGCTTCATGCTCCATGAGCGTGAGAGCTCCTTCAACCACGGTACAGAGATAACAGTCCATTGAGAGATGGAATGCAGGGTAATCGTATTCAACAGTGCATAGAAGCCTGTCCGCACTGACAAGCGTTTCCAGTTCTTCCCTTATCTCACGGACTATCGTCACATCTGAAGTCTCTCCGGCCTCAACCTTTCCGCCTGGAAACTCCCACCAGTCCTTATACTCCCCGTATCCGCGCTGTACGGCGAAAACACGGGCTTTTTCAATTATCACCGCGGCTGCAACCTTTACTGTCTTCATGGGTACTGATGATAGCACCTTGTCACTCATGCGTGAATGATTTGCTTTGAGTTTTTGCCCTGTAGATGTTAATGTTAACGGAAAGGAGAGGAAAGTCATGAAGAACAGGTTGGGCCTGAAAAGGAAGTATTTCATATCGTTTCTGTGCCTTTCCCTCATTCCGCTCCTGATTTTCTCCTACATCTATTATTTCAGTTACATCAGCGGCATGAAGGAACAGACGGAACGTGACTACAGTGTCATGGCATCACGTTTCCTCTCTGCAATGGACTTTCACGTGAAACAGCTTGAAAGCTATGCATCCTCCTTTTCAAGTTACATATACGGAAATCTGAAGGAACTTACCGAGCAGAATATGGAAGAGGCGGGGTCAGAGATGATTTCCTACATGCTGAAAGGATATGAGGATGATTTTGACCTCCCGATCAGTGCTTTCTATTATGAGAAGGGCTCATCGGTCATACACACCTCAGAGGGAATACGGAATTATTCGGATTTTGAGAATACGGTGCTTTCGGGGCTGAATCTTACAAAACTGCCGTTCTTCTACTTTGCAAATCATTACAACTACAACCAGGTCAGAAGTGACGGTAGGTATTCAGTGTTCTTCTTTCCTGTGCCTGAATACTCATTCATACCCGATGCATGCCTTATATTCATGATAGACAACGCGGCACTGAGGGAACTGGTCAGTAAGGTTTACTTCTCGATTCCGACATCATATGTCATCTTCTCCCAGAAAGGTGAACTGCTTTTCTCATCGGAAAACATCGTCTCCTTTGAGCCTCTGGAACATATGGATATCGGACGTAAGGGAATCTGGTCAGGCAGACTGACATCGGAAGTTACCGGATACACCCTGACATACTGGTGTGAGGAGAGCGTGCTTTACGCATCCTACCGGATGAAGATGATCATCTATGCATGTATCTGCCTTGCTCTCACCGCAGTGCTGGCAGGACTTTCATACCTGCTTGCCTCAGTAAGTTACCAGCCAATAAAAAGACTTTTCGAGGTAATTGGCGGGGACAGCAGGCCTGACGATGACGAGGTATCATTTTTAAACGAGCACATGGTTATGCTGAGCGAGGAAAACAGCAGGCTTCTTGATGAATCCTCAGGACAGCGCCAGATCATCCGCAAGATGATTTTAAGAAAACTGGTCATCGGTGAAAAACTTACCGAAACCGAAAGCGGATACCTGGCACATTCTGATGTATGCAGGCACAAAAACTATCTGGTGGTTGCGGTGAAACCCCTGGATGAGGAGAGTGAGGATGTGCTTCCGCTCCTTTTCACGTTCCTTGAGAAAACGGAAAGAACGGAAACATCCTATCATCCGCTGGACCCGGGCACACTGAGCCGCCCCGTCATTATCGTGAATACCGCAAAGGAAAGCTGTCAGGATGTGCTTGCAGGCCTTTCATCCGAGATCGATTCAAGCTTCCGAATTACATACCGGCTTGCATCGGGTCTCATGACGGATGATGTCACGCATCTCAATGTTTCCTACATAGAAGCGGCCCTTACACTTGAAAGGAAGTCTGATGATAAGTGCGAAGTGTTTTCCCCATCTGAGGGAGGCTTCAACCGTTATGTGATCCCGAAGGAGTATTCAAACCTTTACGTCCATGCAGTGAAAAACGGCGATATGGCCACAGCCGTGAAGATGTGTGACACGATTCTCGATTTCATCGAGAGTTCAAATGCCGTTGTTCAGATCAGAAGGGGGATGATGTATGATGTGTTCAATATGTGTCTGAGGACTTCCGAAAACCTTCAGATTGCCGACATTCCGTACAGTGCCATGATATGCAACGTGAACGATATGAATGAGTTCCGTGCCCAGGTGCATTCCCTTACAGAGCACATTACAGATGCTTCCATTGAACAGAAGAATGCGAAGCAGAGCCTGGAAGCAAAGCGCATAACTGATTATGTTCACGCACACTTCAGGGACAGTCAGCTCTCTCTTACCGTGCTGGCTGACGAGACAGGTAAATCGGTTCCCGCTCTCAGCAGGTATTTCAAAAGCGAGGTGGGCATCGGTTTTGCCGAGTATCTGTCAGGCCTCAGGATGGAGTGGATAAAGGATGAGCTGGTTTCCAGCGACAGGCCGATAAGGGAAATCATTTCAGATTCCGGATATAACGATGTTTCGGGAGTGATGAAGAAGTTCAAGGCAGCAGAGGGGTGCACGATGAATGAGTACAGGCAGAACCACGGAAGAAAAAAATCCTGATCGTGAAAAAATACCCACACTTACCTGAAAACAATAATTTATTGCTTATGTAACTTGCTGTAATGTAATATGATATCTCAGAAAAACAAAAAATATCCATAAGGGTGCAAAACTGTCATATTGCGTCCGCTCCGATGTGATGATGAAATCAAAGCAAAGGAGAGAGATGGTGAAAAAGGAACAGAAGACCAGACTGGAACTGAAGAAAAACATCGTCAGGAACAAGTACATTTACCTGATGATACTCCCCGTTCTGGTGTGGTACATAATCTTTCATTACATACCCATGCTGGGATCAGTAATCGCATTTCAGGACTACAAACCTGCCAAAGGATTTCTGCAAAGCAGATGGGTAGGCCTGAAGCATTTCATTGATTTCTTCAAAGGCCCCTATGCGTGGCGCCTTATAAGGAACACGCTCCTGCTGAACATCTACCAGATCGTATTCGGATTCCCCGCCCCGATCATCCTGGCACTTCTGATCAACGAAGTGCAGAACAGGGCTTACAAGAAGACGATTCAGACGATCAGTTACATGCCGCATTTCATATCAATCGTTGTCGTGTGCGGACTTCTCAACGACTTTTCAAGAACGGACGGACTTTTCAACGTACTTCTTGCCCCGTTCGGTTTTGAAACAAGAAACCTCCTGTCCGATGCATCGCTTTTCAGGACAATCTTCACTGCCAGCGGTATCTGGCAGTCAGTGGGCTGGGGCAGCATCATATATCTTGCAACCCTTTCAACCGTTGATCCGACACTTTATGAGGCTGCAAAGATCGACGGCGCGGGGCGCTGGCGTCAGGTGTGGAATATATCGCTTCCCGCTCTCTTCCCGGTCATCACGATCCAGTTCATCATGAGGATGGGAAACATCATGACGCAGGGCTATGAGAAGGTAATACTGCTATACAACCCGCTGACCTATGAGACGGCGGACGTGCTGTCCTCATATGTGTACAGGAGAGGCCTGATCCAGATGGATTTCAGTTTCGGTGCCGCTGTGGGCATCTTCAACTCAATCGTCAACATCCTGGTCCTCGTAATCGTGAACGGTACTTTCAGAAGAAAGACCGGTGACAGTCTGTGGTGATGCTCATGAGCTGCGTGAATAAGAAAAGCACGGGAGAAAAGATATTCTCCGTTTTCAATTACATCTTCCTGGGCCTGCTGTCCCTGATTTTCGCTTATCCCATGGTGCATTCGCTCTTTGCATCGATAAGCGATCCGCTGATGCTGATGTCACACTCGGGCCCGATAATAAAACCGCTTGGTTTCTCTCTTGAAGGGTACAAGGTCGTACTGGCAAACCCCAACATCAGGACGGGATATGCAAACACGATCGCGTATACTGTCATCGGAACCGCACTCAGCATGCTGATCACGATCCTGGGTGCATATGCGCTTTCCAGGAAGAAGTATCCGGGAAAGAAGGTCTTCACATTCATGATAGTCTTCACGATGTACTTCTCAGGCGGCATGATCCCGAGCTTCCTGCTTGTGAAGGGAATAGGGCTTTACAATACCAGGGCTGCCATGATACTTCCGACCCTGCTCACGACCTGGAACCTCATCGTCATGAAGACATCGTTCCAGGCAGTGCCTGCAAGTCTTGAGGAGTCCGCAAAGGTAGACGGTGCGAATGATTTCACGATTCTTTTCAGGATCATACTGCCAGTCACCATCCCGACCCTGGCCGTCATGACGCTCTTTTATGCGGTAGGATACTGGAACTCGTGGTTCAGCGCACTGATGTACATCCGTGACAGAAGCTACTACCCGCTTCAGATGTTCCTGCGTGAAATCCTCATCGCAAACTCTGCAAGCGGAAACGCAAGCATGGAAGTCGATACGTACTTCCTGGAGCAGTCGATAAAGTTCACCACGATCATAGTGTCGACGGTTCCGATTCTCTTCATCTATCCGTTTGTACAGAGATATTTCATGTCCGGTCTAATGTTAGGTTCCATTAAGGAATAGGAGGTAAATACATGAAAAAGGCATTGACAGTACTGTTGGTCCTGCTGACTGCAGCGGCACTGTTCGCTTCCGGCAGCAGTGAGAAATCAGGTCCCGCGGCCGTGACGAAGGATCTTCCTTCAGAGCCCGTCAGGGAGTACCCGATCAAAACCGATGAGCCCATAACGCTGACATACTGGACACCGCTTAATGCAAGTGTTTCCAGAATCATCAGCAGCTACAATGAGAACATCGCGCTTCAGAAGTACATGGAAGACGTGGGTGTCAGGATCGAGTTCATCCACCCCGCAGTGGGACAGGAGCAGGAACAGTTCAACCTGATGATGGCATCAGGAGAACTACCCGACATCATCGCATCGGCAGGTCTCTACAAGGGAGGAGTGTTCCAGGGGCTGGAGGATGGTGTCTATATGGATCTGACCGATCTCATCCCCATCTATGCTCCCGATTACAATAAGGTGCTTGCTGACAGCGATGCATTCAGAAGGGAAGTGTCGAACGAGCAGGGCAGGATCCCGATGTTCGCATCATACAAGGTTCCAGGCGATCCTCCGTTCAGAAGAATGGTTGTAAAGCAGGAGAACCTGGATAGGATCGGTGAGACCGTTCCCAGAACCATTGAGGATTACGAGAGGATCTTCGAGAAGTTCAGGGCAATCGGAATCACACCGTACCTGCTGGACAGATCCGGTGTTGAGGAACAGTTCGCGGCACTCTTCGATATCTATGCAAGTGAAATGGGCGGCGTGACGCTCCTTTTCAAGGATGAGAACGGACGTGTCCACTACTCAGGTCTTGAGGATGGATTCAGAAGCTATCTTGAGCTCATGAACAGCTGGTATCAGAAGGGATATATCTCCAAGGATTTTGCAAGTACCGACGGTTCTCAGCTCAGGGTCCTCTTCGATACCGATAAGGTCGGTATGGTTGCTGACGCAGTCGTTGCAACGTACAACAGGTGCCAGCTTCAGGGTTTCACCGCAGTAAGCATCCCGCCCGTCAGAAGCAATCCTGACCAGAAGCTCCACTATGAGAGAAACGATGCAACTCCCAAGATGACTCAGGGCGATACCTTCTGTGCGATCACGACATCATGCAAGTATCCCGAAATCGCGATGAGGGTCATGAACTACGCATACACCGAGGAAGGTGCCGAGCTCCTCAACTGGGGTGTTGAGGGTGTTAACTGGGACTGGGTTGACGGTAAGAGGGTCTATAACGACAACATGCTGAAAAACCCGAAGATGGATACGGAGACAGCAAGCTACTACTACAAGCTGCACTTCTTCCCGAAGCTCAACTATCCTGATACTCAGGTACACGCAAACCTTCTCAAGAGTGCAGGTGCCCTCGGAATCAGAATGGCATACTCCGATGAGCAGAATGACAGCCTCTGGCTGCTTCCCAACATCCAGTACACCTCCGATGAGCTTAATGAGGTTACACGCATTCAGGCTGACCTCAGCACATACGTGAAGGAGATGATCCTGAAGTTCATCGTCGGTGCCGAGTCATTCGACAGCTATGATAAGTTCATCGCTACCCAGAAGAGTCTCGGAGCGGAGGATCTTATCAGAATCACACAGAATGCATACGACAGGTACATGCAGAAATAAAACACAACACACTCCGGGAGGGAAATTCCTCCCGGATTTTCAGAAAAAGGAAAAGACATGAAGAACATAGTTTTCATCACGACCGATGAACAGCACAGAAAGACGATTTCCGCTCTCGGGGCGACCACTCACACCACGCCGGTCATGGACCGCCTGATAAACGAAGGAACGTTCTATGAGAACGCATATTCCGCATCTCCTGTATGTCTTCCTTCCAGATGCACGATGATGACCGGCATGATGCCCCATGTTTCGGGCTCGATAAGCAACATATTCGGTTCCTCCCTTTCCCCGGAACATCCGAATCTTTTTAAAGAACTGAAAAAACAGGGATACACCACATCTCTTCACGGCAAATGTCACTTCATACCTGTGCCCTATCCGGCAACAAGGCCCGACATGACGCTTGAATATGAACACTTCATTACATACTACAGAAGTCTTGGAATGGACACTCTTGATCTGCAGGATGACAAGAACAACTCACTCTGGTATTTCGATGACTACTCGAAGGATCAG
>JBJEWN010000442.1:0-1757 GCA_051885075.1 Bullifex sp. | reverse complement strand
ATCGATATTCTTATCATTGGCAATGATGGAGTATATCTTTCCCGCCATTTCAACGCCGCCTTCATCGAGGGCTTTGTAGATCAGTCTGTCAGTGAAGAGATACTGTTCAACAAGGGCATTTCTCTTCTTGTTCTCAGTAACATCCTTCCTGAGCTCGACACAGCTTGCCGTGTAGTCCAGCAGGAGGAGCATGGTCAGGATGAGTGTTTCCTTTGAAATACCGGCCTTTTCCCATTCCCTGTCACTTGCATTCTTCAGGTTCCAGAGCAGTACATCGGGAAGATCCCTGTAGTTGATGACGCTGTCACGGAGCATGTCAATGAAGACCTTCGACTGTCCGAGGGATTTGAGTCTCTCAGGAATGAATGAATAAGTATAGTATGGGAAACAGCCCCTGAGCACTTCAGCCCAGTTCCTGTCAGTGTCTATTACATTCTCCAGGAAGGACTTCTTAAGCTCGGCATTGTTGATCCTGTTGAAGAGCTGAACCTTATCGGAAATATCCTTATAGAGAGTGGCAAACTCAACAGGAGGTTCGATCTTTGCCGTTGATATGTTGTCGTGACTTCTCAGATTGTCAAGCAGGAGATATGAAGATATGACAGTGTCATCGACACCGTTGCGTCTTGATCTCAGCGTTGAGTTGAAGAATCTTATCATCTCGGCAAAGCTGTCAGAATCGGTGTCATAGTTCTCACTGACGAAATCCCTTATGTGTTTCACCTTACCGTAGAAATCAGCTTCTCCCTTGAAAAGAAGGAGCTTCTTCTCTTCTGGGGTGATGGGAGTGGTCCTGAGTGTGTATGTCTCATTCTCACCGATAACGACGGAGAAGTAGGGATCCTCCATCAGGACCTTCTTTGCATCCTTCTTGAATTCATTCCATTCCTTGTCAGTGAGCACCTTCGGACAGAGGTCTGCCTTCATGTCCTTGAGGGAGCACTTCCTGCCATGACTTTCCATGATGGTAGTAAGTGCCCAGCGCGTATCGGATTTGACCTTAGCTGCAAGCTTCTGAGGAACAACGGCCCTTAGAACACGGATATGGTTCTTGGCAAGGGGAGTGAGGGCCCTGAATGCCATGTCAGCTGACATCCTGACTTCACTTTTGCCGAAGTTTATGATGACCTCTTTCGGTGTGATCGACTTGATGACGCCCAGCCTGTCGGATGACTGCTGATAAACGAATGAACCGTTATCGAATGCTATGTCAGTTTCAAATGCATCCATGGCCTTCATGAAATCGGCTGAACCGGCTTTAAGTCCGGATCTTGTGATGCACTGCTTCAGGCGTGATGAGGATGAATACTTCTTCTGATATGCGATGATGATGGCAGACTGAGCATCCGTGTTATCCTTATTGAGTTCTATTTCCTTACGGAGAACGGAAATGCTCTTGTTGAGATCTGAGTTGACAACCCTGAGAAGTTCGTTCAGAAGCTCAGTTGCGAAATCATGGCTGACCTGAACCGCGGCTTTGTCGGCAGCTCCGAGGAAATAACCGAAATCGTCACTGCTGATCTGAAGAAGGGATGCCCAGACGCTTCTTACATTGTCAAGCTCCTTTGCGGTGATGAATCTCATGAGGGCGCGGCGATAGTACAGAACCGCATTTTCGATATCCTTCTTCTCGAGATAATGATCTGCAAGTTTCTTGGTAAGTTTCCTTTCCTCATAGTCAACTTTCACGATACGCACATAGAGCGGCCATTTGTCATCATCACGTCCCGTTTCCTCATAGCAGTCCGCAAGTGCAC
>JBJEWN010000441.1:0-1759 GCA_051885075.1 Bullifex sp. | reverse complement strand
TCAGCGAGACAATGAGCGAGAAGCCCCACAGCTTCTCAACCGCATGCAACATCGCAACCCAGATCATTGCGCAGGTTGCCTCCAACCAGTATGGCGGTCAGTCTATTTCCCTTGCCCATCTTGCACCTTTCGTGCAGATCTCAAGAGAGAAGATCAGGAAGAATGTTGAGGAAGAAATCCAGATGCTCGGTGTCGCGGCAACCGATGAGGTAAAGTCCGAGATCGTCGAGAAGAGACTTCTTGATGAGATCAGGAAGGGTGTTCAGACCATCCAGTACCAGGTCATAACGCTGATGACGACGAACGGACAGGCACCGTTCCTCACCGTCTTCATGTATCTCAACGAAGCAAAGAGTGAAGCCGAGAAGCATGACCTTGCACTCATCATCGAGGAGATGCTCCACCAGAGGATAATGGGTGTCAAGAATGAAGCAGGTGTCTGGATCACACCGGCATTCCCCAAGCTCATCTACGTGCTCGAGGAAGACAACGTACGTGAAGGTACACCCTACTTCTATCTCACCAAGCTTGCCGCGAAGTGCTCCGCAAAGCGCCTTGTACCCGACTATATTTCAGAAAAGAAGATGAAGGAGCTTAAGGAAGGAAACTGCTTCCCCGTCATGGGCTGCCGCTCCGCACTTTCTCCCTGGAAGGATGAGAACGGAAACTACAAATTTTACGGAAGGTTCAATCAGGGTGTTGTCACCATCAACCTCGTCGATGTCGCGCTTTCATCCCATAAGGACATGGATCAGTTCTGGAAGATATTCGACGAGCGTCTTGATCTCTGTTACAGGGCACTGATGTGCCGTCACAACAGGCTCAAGGGAACCCTTTCCGATGCAGCTCCCATCCTCTGGCAGAACGGTGCGATCGCAAGACTGAAGAAGGGAGAGCCCATCGATAAGCTTCTCTACGGCGGATACTCAACGATTTCACTCGGTTATGCAGGGCTCTGCGAATGCGTGCGCTACATGACCGGTGTCAGCCACACCGATCCAAAGGCAACAGGTTTCGCCCTGGACATCATGAAACACATGAACGACATGTGTGCTAAGTGGAAGGCTGAGACAAACATCGCATTCTCACCCTACGGAACACCAATCGAAAGCACGACATACAAGTTCGCAAAGTGCCTTCAGAGAAGATTCGGTATCATAGAAGGGGTGACGGACAAGGGCTACATCACGAACAGCTACCATGTCAATGTGACAGAGGAAATCGATGCCTTCTCCAAACTGAAGTTCGAAGCACAGTTCCAGGCTCTTTCCACAGGCGGTGCGGTAAGCTATGTGGAAGTTCCTAACATGCAGAACAACCTTGAAGCCGTAATTGCGGTCATCCAGTTCATCTATGACAACATCATGTATGCCGAGCTGAACACCAAGTCTGACTACTGCCAGAAGTGCGGCTACGACGGTGAAATCCAGATCGTGAATGACAACGGCAAGCTCGTATGGGAGTGCCCAAACTGCGGTAACCGTGATCAGGATACGATGAACGTTGCAAGACGTACCTGCGGTTACATCGGAACCCAGTACTGGAACCAGGGAAGGACAGAGGAGATCAAGGACAGGGTAATGCACCTCTGATTCCCTGAAACCGGATCAGCCTGATTAACGACAGAGAGGACATCTCGAAACGATGTCCTCTTTCTTTGAGGAGCACTCATGAATTACGCAAACATCAAATACTGTGACATCGCGAATGGAGTTGGAGTAAGGACATCCCTGTTCGTTTCAGGATGCAGGCATCACTG
>JBJEWN010000440.1:0-6910 GCA_051885075.1 Bullifex sp. | reverse complement strand
GAAGATATGCGTTGGTGGTATCGAATTTCCCGTCATCGGTAAAGCCGAAGGCAAGCTGAAGGATCTTCATGCCGGGCAGTCCGTTACCGTACCTGAGCGCCTCCACGTCCTCAGTTATGACACCAAGGTCCTCGGCAATTATTGGAAGATCGTCCCCGAGTGCGCTTTTGAAAGCATCAAGAAGCTTCTGACCGGGAGAAGGAACCCACTTTCCGTTCATTGCCGTATCCTCACCGGCAGGTACTTCCCAGCATGCGGCAAAGCCCCTGAAGTGGTCTATGCGCACGATGTCGCACATCTTCAGTGTTTCCCTGAGACGGCTGATCCACCACTCGAAACCAGTTTTCTCATGTTCCTTCCAGCGATAAAGCGGGTTACCCCAGAGCTGCCCAGTGGCGCTGAAGGCATCCGGCGGTACTCCGGAGGATGCTTCCTGCATGCACTCTTTGTCGAGTTTCAGCAGCTTTGTATTGGTCCAGGCATCAACGCTGTCAGGTGCCACGAAGATGGGAATGTCCCCGATTATTTCAATGCCGTGTTCATTGGCATATGACTTGAGTGCATTCCACTGTCTGAAGAAGAAGTACTGCATGACCTTCCATATCTCAATTTCGGCAGCCTTTTCCTTTCTTACCTTATCGAGGGCACTCTTCTTCCTCTTCCTGATATCGGCAGGCCAGCTCATGAACCACCTGGAATCATTGTACTCATCCGCAAGCACCTGATAGAGCGCATAGTCATCAAGCCACCAGGCTTTTTCACGCACGAAGGCAGCATATTCCTCAGTAGGAGCCTCAAGGAATTTTGCCGCGGCTTTCCTCAGGAGAGGCATCTTCACTTCCCGGGCCCTTCCGTAGTCGACCCTTTCGCTTTCAAATGATCTGCCTGCAAGGTCTCCAAGCTCAAGAAGGTCCTCAAGATAGAGGGTTTCAGGATCTATGAGAAGCTCATTTCCGGCAAATGTCGACCTCGCCGCATAGGGACTGTCACCGAAACCGGTAGGTCCCAGCGGAAGCACCTGCCAGAGAGAGACATGAGCCTCTTCAAGTTTATCGGCAAAGGCATATGCAGCCTTTCCGAGTGTTCCTATCCCGTACTTTCCGGGGAGGCTTGTCGGGTGCAGCAGCACACCGGCTTTTCTTATGTTTTTTTCCATGGATATGAGTATATTGAATGAACCGTCTCTTTTCAATCAGAGATGCATGCATGCTTTCCTCTTATCCAAAGAAAACCCAAAATAATGGGTGGCGCATAAGCCTCAGAAAGACCTCTTAATACATAATAACTGTATATGTACTCTATACATAACTTGATTATTCCACTTCTTTGTGATACTATCGGATCATGGCAGCAAATGAAATGATGTTTACAGTCGGACAGCATGTCGTCTATCCGCAGCAGGGTATGGGGATCATCAGATCCATCGATGAGAAAACACACGGTGATGTTAGGGAACGGTATTACAGCATCTATCTGAAGAACGCCGACATGAACATCATGATCCCTGTGAACAGGGCTGCTTCCATCGGGATAAGGAACATAGTCTCCGCTGAGGAAGCGATGTCTGCCATCGACAGTATCAGGGGAAAGGCCGGAAGCACTCAGATGGACTGGAAGCATCGCCTTCAGCACAGCCAGGAACTGCTCAATGACGGAAAGATTTCATCCATTGCAAAAGTGGTCCAGACACTGTATCATCGCTCTAAGATCAAGGAACTTCCGATTCAGGAAAAGCGAATTTATGAAGGAGCCCTTTCGCTCCTGATTGATGAAGCCTCTCTGGCACTTTCCCTTGATAAGGAGGAAATCTCAGCCCTGATCCTTGAGAGACTGGAAAGCTGACATGTCCATTCCCGGTTTTGCGCTTGTCGTCACCGCGGCAGGCTCATCGCTCCGTTTCTCTTCTTCCTTTGATGAAGGGGAGACAGTCAAGAAGGAATTCCTTCAGATAGACGGCCACACGGTACTTTACCGTGCAGCCGAGCCATTTTTCGAACTTCCATCCCTTATGGCAGTCGTCGTCACCTACAGAAAGGAGAGTCTTGACGAAACGATAGTGGCTCTGGAAGACCTTGCAGACATCAATTCAATTCCCATGTTCTTCGCGGAAGGAGGAGCTACCAGGCAGGAATCCGTAAGACTTGCCCTTGAGAAACTTAAGTCCACGGGAATTCATTTTCCCTACGTGGCGGTTCAGGACGGAGCAAGGCCCTATGTGACTCCGAGGCTCATCATAAACATCCTTGCCACTGCGGTAACAGGTTCAGGTGCGCTTCCCGCACTTCCCATGACCGATTCGGTCAGAAGGATTGATGCGATGGGGAGAATCATCGAGTGCCCCTCGAGACGGGGACTTGTCAGGGTACAGACTCCGCAGATATTTGAGTTTGAGAAGCTTCTCGATGCCCATGAGCGCTTTAAGGATATGGGTGCAACCGATGACAGTGAGCTCTATGTGGCGGCTGGTTATGAATGCACCGTCTGCGAAGGAAGTGAGGATAACATCAAAATCACTTACGAAGAGGACATTCCCGATGCAAGGGTCCAGATTGAAGAGTACATTGAGTCCCGGAGAAAGGGCCGCTCCTCAAGGGAGGCCGATGAGACGTTCAGGCGTCTGATTCACTTCGGAGATCAAAAATGAGAATAGGACAGGGATCTGATCTTCACAGAATGAAGGAAGGACGGCGACTGATGCTGGGAGGAATTGAAATTCCCTCAGATAAGGGCGAGGATGCCCACTCAGACGGTGACGTGCTCATCCACGCACTCATTGACGCGATCCTCGGCTCCAGGGCACTGGGGGACATCGGCACGTACTTTCCGCCATCAGACATGCGCTATAAGGATATGGACAGCAGGAAACTGCTTGAGAAGACACTTGAAATCGCAGATGTGTCCATCATTAACATCGATGCCACGATCATACTGCAGACGCCGAAACTTGGGCCTCATATAATGAAGATCAGGGAAAGTCTGGCTGAACTGCTGAATATGGATACTGGCGACATTTCCGTGAAAGCAAAAACTGCGGAACACATTCTGGGAGAACTGGGAACAGGCGATGCGATTGCAGCTGAAGTCACCCTTCTCATCAGATAAAACAAACGGGAGCCCTTTTGAGGCTCCCTTATTCAACAATAACCGAAATATCAGTGAGAGATCAGCATGGTCCTGGGATCCAGGCGTACCCCAAGGGGTTTAGCCACTTCCTCGCCATGTGCCCTTACCACCGTCATCACGACCTTATCCACATCTTCCCTGTACCTGAGACCGACAAGCACATCAATATAGGGGAGATATTTTTCAAGGGTATTGGGAACACCGTATTCGTCATACACCACATCGGGGCGGACGGGGGATACGCTGAACCATACTTCAAGGTTCATTTCCTTTGCGAATTCCCTGATCCTGATGATGTCATCATCATCGGCAATGGTGAGCTTGTAGCCATCAAAGAGAATCGCATCTGCCTTGAAGGCACCCTGCTCGATAAGGGACTTGAGTGACTTCAGGACCTTCTCGATCGATACCTGATCCTGAGAGAAGTTCATGACGACACGGTTTGATAAAATACTTGAATAGACGTTATGAGCATCATCGAGACTCTGGACCTCGGAAATCTCCCTGAAGACTTCCTTATACCAGTTCATTACATGCTCAACGTTACCTGAGAAAGATACGTGAATTACATTCTCGCCTCTGAGAAGCTTATCCGTAGCCAAGTGGACAAGGCAAGCCGTCTTACCGACGCCGTGGCGTGAAACGATGACGCCCATGTTGCCTTTTCCAAGACCGCCGTTAATGGCATCGTCAAAGACGCGGAGCGGGCTGATCTTGTTCAGTTCCTGGATATCCATAACCATACCTCCGATTGAGATTCGTTTTGCTCATTATATCATGAGGAGAATCTTAATCAATAACATAATTGAATCACGGTTACGCTTTTTTCACTCAAACCGTACGGAATTGTTACATGATACGCCGTCCCATGCCCTTGACGGGAAAATGAGCAGAACATATTATTAATTGATATATTAAGTACGCACTTAAGGTGCAAAGGAACATATCAATAGTGGACGAAAGCCCTTTACAATGTAAGAGTAATGAATCTGCTGATGATCCCTACAGTATAAGGATCAGGAATAAAAGACTTCTCCTCTGACGCATACGTCATGTCAGGAATTCGGTTGGAAACATAAAGGAGAAGAAAAGAATACATGGTTTCAGTACCCAAACAGTTATTAATACAGGCAATACTCATAGCGGTAAACGCATTCTTCGCTGCCATGGAAATTGCGGTCATATCACTCAACACGACAAAACTCAAACGCCTTGTGGAAGAAGGCGATGAAAGCGCGGCAAAACTGTTAAAGATGGCTGAGAATCCTGCAGGGTTCCTGTCAACGATTCAGGTTGGCATTTCCCTTTCAGGCTTCCTTGGAGCGGCATTCGCGGCAGACAGTCTCTCAGAACCACTCACACAGTGGCTGCTCGGCATAGGCATAAAGCTTCCTGCCGCCGTGCTCAACAACATCTCGGTCATCCTCATCACGCTCATACTTACCTTCATTACGATAGTGTTCGGAGAGCTCATTCCCAAGAGAATAGCACAGCAGAAATCCTATGAGGTCGCAAAAGCATGCTGCGGCGTCATTTCCGTCATTTCCGTCATCTTCAAACCCATCATAGTGCTGATAAGCGGAACAACGAACCTTATCCTGAAGCTCATGAATCTGAAGACGGAAGCTGAGGACGAACAGGTTTCGGAAGATGACATAAGGATGATGGTTGATGTGGGCGGTGAGTCCGGTTCGATCGAGGAAGACGAACAGGAAATGATTCAGAACATCTTCGAGTTCAACGACATCACGATATCTGAGATAATGACACGTGTAAGCGATGTAAATGCAATAAGCATTGAGGACAGCGATGAAGACATCCTGAAAATCATCAAGGAAAGCGGCAATTCCCGTTTCCCCGTATATAAGGATGACATAAACAATATAATCGGAATCCTTAACTCAAGGGAATTCCTGCTCAACATCAATGATGGAAACGGAAAGAGCGTTAAGGATATGCTCAGAAAGCCTTATTTCGTACCTGAGACAATCAGGGCGGACCAGCTCTTTTCCGACATGCAGAAGAACAAGATTCACATCTCGATAGTCATCGATGAGTATGGTGAAACAAGGGGCATCGTGACGCTTGAGGACCTGCTTGAGGAGATCGTCGGCAACATCTACGATGAATATGATGCGGCGGAAGCTCCTGAAATCGAGTGCCTTTCCGACGGAAGGTGGAAGGTTCAGGGAACCCTGCCCATTGAGGATCTCAACGATGAGCTTGGCATCGAGATCACGGATGACAGGGACTATGACACAGTCGGCGGCATGATCTTCTCATGCCTGCACACGATTCCAGAGGACGGGAAACAGTTCACGGTCGAAGTCAACGACCTTAAGATCACGGTAACCCGTGTCGAAGACAAGAGGATAATGGAAGCCATCATCGAAAAGCTGGATCAGAAGGACGAAGAGGAGGATGAGAAGAGCGAGTGACCTCACTCCCCCACCAGCTGAAGGATGAGACCTCTGATGCTGAGCCTGAGTGCCAGCCGGAGGTCTTTTATTTTATCCGCATGAAGCAGCGAGTAGAGAATCAGCATGTAGGAAGTGAAAAATCCTTCCAGGTCATTTTCATCATCAATGGCAAAATAGGAAAAAACTTCCCTGAGGAAACCGAACAGCCTGTTCATCTCATCCGAGAGCACAGTAAGTCCGGTCTTCTTTCTGATAAGAGCTTCCTCATGCTCATCCAGGATCCGGAATATACCCCTCCTGTATATTTCCCATGTCAGGAACATGAACACGTCTGTAAGACTTGTGACGATGTGGTTCTCGTCCAGTTCCTGAAGCATGGACAGTATCCTTTCATTCATTTCGGCACGGAAAGAAGAGAACACGGAGAGAAAAAGTTCCTCCTTGCTTTTAAAGAACAGGTAAAAAGTCCCCTTCGGGATTGCAGCCCTTTTCACCAGCTCATCAACGCTGATGCTTTCCACACCGCCGTGAAACAGCGCTTTTTCAGCTTCCTCGATCAGCATCGCACGTATGTTCTTTCTCTCTTCTTCCGAGTAAGTTTTAGGCATAAACACCTCTTATTGACCAATTTTGTTCTTCAAGTCAATAAAACACCCATTTTTCCCCTTTTTCAAGGAAAAAACACAATTAATTTTTAACATTTTTCTTTTTAACACGCTGAAAAGCCTTTAGAATGAAGACATCAAACAAAGGAGCAGACATGGCAACAGTAAAACTTGAAAATATCTGCAAGATCTACGATGGAGGCGTTAAGGCAGTTGATAACGTCAACATCGACATCGAGGACAGGGAGTTCGTTGTTCTCGTAGGACCTTCAGGCTGCGGTAAGTCCACAACACTGAGAATGGTCGCCGGTCTTGAAGACATCTCATCAGGTACACTCACCATTGACGGCAAAGTCGTTAATGACGTACCGCCCAAAGACAGAGACATTGCAATGGTATTCCAGAACTATGCTCTCTATCCTCACATGACCGTTTACGATAACATGGCATTCGGTCTCAAGATCAGGAAGTTCGACAAGGAAGAGATCGACCGCCGCGTACGTGAAGCAGCTAAGATCCTCGACATCGAGCAGCTCCTCGAGAGAAAGCCAAAGGCTCTCTCCGGTGGTCAGAGACAGCGTGTTGCAGTAGGACGTGCAATCGTAAGACAGCCGAAGGTATTCCTCTTCGATGAACCTCTCTCAAACCTCGATGCTAAGCTCAGAGTCCAGATGAGAGCTGAGATCTCCGGTCTCCATCACCGCCTTAAGGCTACAATGATCTACGTAACGCACGACCAGGTCGAAGCACTCACAATGGCAG
>JBJEWN010000439.1:0-1774 GCA_051885075.1 Bullifex sp. | reverse complement strand
AGTGCCTGACATCATCTCCGGCAATATTCTTTGTTTTCATGTTTTCAAGAAAAATATCATCTTCTTCATAAAGCACTTTCTTAAAGCCATGAAACAGTTTATCCAATTTTGAGTTTATTATACTTTCCATATGTTCCAAAGGGATTACAGGCCGGTTCCCCGGCCTGTATCAGACCTGATTATTTATGAAGTCCGGGGAAGGTGTCGAGATAAACCTTCTCGAGCTTCGTGACAGCCTGGTCAACAGTGATTTCATTTACGATCAGCTGATCATAAAGATCTCTTGCAATGTTACCTTCATTGTAACCGACATTCTCAAGCTGGAAGTTCTGGTATGTGGTAGGTGTGTCGGAGGAAGCATTGATTTCCATGTTGAAGATATCAAGTCCCTTTACGTCATAGTCGATGTCAACACCCTTGATACCGGGGAGGTAGTTACCGTCCTTACAGTACTGAGCGTAGTTCTCAGGCTTATAGAACCAGTTGATGAACTCGATTGCTTCAGCTTCGTGGCCAGTGCCCTGGAAAGCCATGAGGTAGTTACCGCCGAGGCTTGTTGCAGGCTCTGTCTTGTAAGGCATCAGGACAGGAATCCACTCAAAGTCAGTGATGTTGGATGTGTAGTCGGAATATACCCAGTTACCTGCGATATGTGCAGCAACCTTGCCTGTCTTGAACATGGACTGTGCGTTATCGGTTCCAAGTCCTGCGCTGATGGGTGAGTATCCGTTGTCGTAGATGCTCTTGAGGAAGTTGAATGCTTCTCTTGTCTCAGGTGTGTCGATGGTGAGTTTTGTGTGATCGTTCTTATCAACCTGGCTGTAACCGAATGTGTACATCAGAGTGTGGATGCGCTGCTGGCTGTGGTCGATTACGAGACCATAATCACAGTCGGAGTTTGCGACAACCTTGTCGAGTGCTGCAAGGAACTCATCCCATGTCCATCTGTCCTCTTCCTTAGTAGGATAGCTGACACCGGCCTGGTCGAAAGCGGTCTTGTTGATGATGAGACCTACTGCAGTCACGTTGACGGGAGTAACCTTGAGCTGGCCGCCCCTGTAACCGCTTCTTGCGAAGTTGGAGTCATCAACCTTGCCGTCGAGTGGAAGACAGAAATCGACGAACTGAACGTCCTTTGTGGTCTTGATGAGGTCAGGAAGCTTCTTGGCCTTTGCCCTGTTCATGACCTGTGTCTCGATATCGGCATATGCGATTTCGTTGACCTTTACCTGAATGCCCTTGTCCTTGTATTCCTCGTTGAATCTTGCAACGGCCTTTGCCATCGGGGATCCTTCGAGTGTGTCGTCGGAAAGTAAGAGCTCGAGCTGGACTGATTTTGCATCTGAGCTTTCAGATGATCCGTTTGCAAACAGTACTGCTGCCATGAGAAGTACCATAAGAACTGAGAATAACTTTTTCATTTGTGTATCTCCTTTTAAATTAGATTAACCTTTAACACCGCTTGATACGTTTGAACCCATAATCTGCTTGTTGAAGACTATGAAAACGATCAGGACGGGGATCATTGTGAGTACCGATGTGGAGAGAAGGATTGTCCAGTCCACGGATTCGGCACCGCTTAATGTGCGAAGTGCAAGCTGCAGTGTGTACTTGTCAGGATCTGCAAGTGCCAGCAGGGGCCAGATGTAGTCGTTCCAGCGCCAGCGGAAAGAGAAGATTGCCAATATTGCGATCTGGCTCTTACAGAGAGGCATCATGATTCTGAAGAACACGCCGCCTTCGTTCGTTCCGTCAATTCTTGCCGCTTCCATCA
>JBJEWN010000438.1:0-1774 GCA_051885075.1 Bullifex sp. | reverse complement strand
TGAGCCTGCTTCGTGATGTCCCGGTGGACCTGGTCATCTTTGATATAATGATGCCTGAAATGAACGGCGCAGAGCTTTCCTCAGTCATACACCGGGACCACCCCGGTGTCAGAATGCTTGCCATGAGTTCCTTTGATGATTTCGACTATGTCAGGGACGTGCTGATTAACGGCGCTTCCGACTACATGCTGAAGCACAGGCTGAATGGAGATGCCCTCAGAAAGTGCCTTGCAAAGATAAGGGAGGAACTTTCGGACAACAAAGTTGATGACTGGTGGAAAAGTGAATACGGCACCATGATTTCCGCATATCTGGCTGAGAAGAATTCATCACTGCTCGTAACACTGATTTCAGACATCATTGGGAAGGCAAAGGATCTCCGCGGCGCTGCCATAGCGGTCATAAAGGCTTTTCTTGCTTCCGGGAACAGAGTTCATGAGGACATTCTGCTCTTTAATACGGAAAACCTGCTTCAGCTTGCTGAGGAAAGAAAGACAGATGAACTTCTTGAAATGTTCAGAAGGATAATAGACGTTTACACCCGGAAAAGTACTGATTATTCCCCATCCGTGAGCGCGGCTTTTTCCCTGATAGATTCCAATTACCCCATGAATCTTACACTTGATGATGCGGCATCGGTTATCGGTGTGAATGCATCATATCTCAGCAGGCAGTTCCATAAGGAAACGGGATGCACATTCACGGAGGCCCTGACTCACAGAAGAACAGAGGCCGCGAAGATAAGAATAAAGGACGGTGAGAACCTGAAAAGCGTGGCGTCCGACTGTGGCTTCAAGGGGTACAACTATTTCTTCAGGGTGTTCAAGAAGGAAACGGGATATACTCCGGTTCAGTATCAGAAAGAGATAGCAAAGGTAAAAAATCTCTTATAATTGGAAAAAATAGTATAGGGTAATCCTTTTGCGGAAAAGGTGAATCAGCCTTTACCATTAAATTACAAAAGGAGATAACCACATGAAAAAATCAGTCACGACAGCTCTTGTCCTGCTCCTTGCGGCAGCGCTGTTTGCAGGCGGTGCCTCTGAAGCATCAAAAGGCGTTGCAGCCGAGTCAAAGGTTTCAGTAAATGAAACAGGATTCCCGATAGTGAACGAACCTCTTACGCTCACGGTTTTCGGTATCAGGGATGCCAACCAGGCTCAGTGGGAGGACATGCTTGTTTTCCAGGAATATGAGAAGATGACCGGAATCCATATGGATTTCCAGGAAGTTCCCGATCAGGGACGTGATGAGAAGAAGAGCCTGCTCTTTGCTTCAAACGACCTTCCTGACGTTTTCTACAGACCACTGCTTACAAGCGATGAGATAACAAGATACGGTATTGAAAGCAAGCAGCTCATGCCCCTCAATGACCTGATCGACAAATACTGTCCCAACCTCAAAGCCCTGCTGGACAGCAACCCCAACTACAGAAAGGCGATCACGGCCGCAGACGGAAATATCTACGCACTTCCCCAGATCGACACATCCAACACGGGAAGAATGGGATTCAAGCAGTGGATCAACAAGGACTGGCTGGAAGCACTTGGTCTTGAGATTCCCACAACCACCGATGAACTTATTGAAGTTCTCAGGGCATTCAAGACACAGGACCCCAACGGTAACGGAGTTGCTGATGAAATCCCGATCGCACTCCGTGAAAGCGGTGCGGTATTCGTGACACTGAACGGTTCATTCGGACTTCACCACTACATGGATATATGTGCAAACATCGAGAACGGGAAAGTTCACATCTGGTATAAGGACCAGAACT
>JBJEWN010000437.1:0-1775 GCA_051885075.1 Bullifex sp. | reverse complement strand
CTTTTTCCTGTCATGAGATGCCGAAAACACATCCATTAAACTGAGTCTCAGCGCATTCGTGACCACGCATACAGATGAAAGGCTCATGGCAAGGGATGCAAACATCGGGTTCAATGACCAGCCAAGAAGCGGTGTGAACACACCTGCTGCCAGCGGAATACCGATACAGTTGTAGACGAATGCCCAGAAAAGATTCTCCTTTATTATCGCTAGTGTTTTTCTGGAAAGTCTCACCGCAGCCGGAACGACCCTGACTCCTGCATTCATTAAAATCACATCAGCTGAGTTCATCGCTATATCGGTGCCTCCCGAAACAGCCATGCCTATATCCGCGCGTGTCAGGGACGGTGCATCATTTATTCCATCACCTGCCATTATGACGCGTCCTTCCTTCTGAAGCCGTCTTATATGCTCTTCCTTTTCTGAAGGAAGCACACCGCTGATGACCTCATCGAAACCGGCTTCAAGCGCAACCGCACGGGCCGTTTTCTCATTGTCACCCGTGAGCATGACGGTCTTAAGGCCCATGGCCTTAAGCTGTTTGACAGCCTCTGCGGCATCGCTCTTCAGAGTGTCCCGTACAGCAATGATGCCAATGACCGTGTCGCCGGCCATGAAAACAAGGGGTGTTTTGCCTTCTTCGGAAAGTCTGTCGGCAAGACTCAGGACCTCTCCGGAAAGGGTAACGGCGGAGGAGATGTATTTAACACTGCCGCCCCTCAGCTTCGTGCCGTCAAGCACACCTTCAACGCCATTACCCGGTAAAGACCTGAAATCATCACACCTTTCGCACGGTATGCCTGCCGAAACGGCGTGAGACGCAACTGCCTTTGCGATCGGGTGTTCGCTCATGCATTCCAGTGAATACGCCAGGGACAGAAGTTCATTTTCACTTCCGCAGAGGCTTATCACATCGGATACCTTCATTTTACCCTCAGTTACGGTTCCTGTCTTGTCAAAAACGGCAACTGAAGCCTTCCCCGTGTTCTCCAGAACGGCTGCATCCTTAAAAAGTATACCGGAAGATGCCCCTTTTCCGGAAGCGGCCATTATCGCGACCGGAGTTGCGAGTCCAAGCGCGCATGGACAGCTGATCACAAGTACCGCAACTGCCCTGGAGAGAGCATATGAGAATTCAGAACCCAAGGCCAGCTGAAGGACAAAGGTAAGAAGAGCGATCACAATGACGATCGGAACGAACACACCGGAAACCCTGTCCGCAAGTCTGCTGACGGGAGCTTTGGAAGATGCTGCTTCATTTACCAGTTTTATTATCTGACTGAGTGTCGTATTCTCGCCTACCCTTGTCGCCCTGACCCTGAGGTATCCCGAAATGTTCATCGTACCTGAAAAAACGTTTTCTCCCACGCCCTTATCCACGGGGATGCTTTCCCCTGTCAGGGATGCCTCATCAACGGTTGAAGTTCCGGAAATGATCATGCCGTCAACAGGAACGGCTGAACCGGGATAGAGTATGAATACATCACCCTCCGAAATCTTTGAAACTTCCACGGTTACTTCAGTTCCATCCTTTTCCACAACGGCCGTTCCCGGAGCCAGGTTCATCAGACCTTCAATTGCGGAAGCTGTCCTGACTTTGCTTCTGGCTTCAAGCGTCTTACCCAGGGCAATGAGTGTGAGGATCGTTGAAGTTGCCTCGAAGTAAAGCTCATGGAAGTACATATGACCTCCATCAGGATCATTCAGCATCATGATGAGAGCAGCGAAACTGTAAATGAACGCAGCGGATGCTCCCATGGAAACAAGAGTGTCCA
>JBJEWN010000436.1:0-6952 GCA_051885075.1 Bullifex sp. | reverse complement strand
ATTGCGCAAAAACACTCAATTATAGGGATAGATTCTGCAAATAAAGCACAGAATCGATGATTATTACCAACACTGTGCAAATATGGATTTTTTTTCAGTGTCGGCTCCTTCCCACGGCAGAACGCGAGGGGGCCGCCGACTTGAAAAGACGTTGCACCGTGAACTCGGATGAGTTGAAGAACTCAGCCCTGCCAGGGAAGAAATCGCGAGGGTAACCGAAGAGAATAGAATCGTTTCGCAGCTAAGCTTCAAGGCATTTAAACAACCACTTAAAACCAAGCACTCTTTCCTAACCGGATAGGTGCTTTTTCGTCACTTTGCCAATAGAGGTTTTATATGCCCTCGTGGTATAATTAACGGAAATTCTGAACTATGAGCACTTTAACTTTGCAAGGTGAACCCACCCTTAAAAGTAATCGTTAAAAGGTGAACCCAGGCAAAACTGTTACATTT
Source organism: Bullifex sp. (assembly GCA_051885075.1). Taxonomy (GTDB): domain Bacteria; phylum Spirochaetota; class Spirochaetia; order Sphaerochaetales; family Sphaerochaetaceae; genus Bullifex. The sequence continues at coordinate 6,499 of JBJEWN010000436.1, read as the reverse complement.
TCCGGCCCAATATGGATAGTAAATGGTAGTAAATTGGGAGCAGTTCTCGATGAAGTCCCGGTAGTTTCCAGAAAAAAGTTCAGTAGTCAGTTTTTTCGATTTTGACTACGTTTGCCCGACGCAATTTGAAGCAGTTTGCCTTGTTTTGGAAATTATGCAACGATAGCTCAAGGAACAAACGTTAAAAGGTACGCAAATCGTGCCATTTTACTGCCTTTTTCGGCATTTCAGGAGGAAAAAACAGTGATAAAGATACTATTCGTGTGCCATGGCAATATATGTCGGTCTCCCATGGCAGAGTTTGTTTTCAATGACATGGTCAGGAAAATGGGACTTTTTGATAAGTACCATGCCGATTCAGCCGCAACGAGCAGTGAGGAGATCGGGAATCCCGTATATCCTCCGGTAAGACAGCTGCTTTCCTCAAAGGGGATCAGCACGAAGGGAAAGACAGCCCGCCGGATCAGAAAGGATGATTACGGTGAATATGATCTCATCATCGGTATGGACAGTGCCAATATGAGGAACCTGAGGTACTTCTTTGATGACAGGGATGGGAAAATCCATTCACTTTTATCCTATACAGGCAGCAGCCGTGATATCTCCGATCCCTGGTACACCGATGATTTCGATACCTGCTACAGTGATGTGCTTGAGGGAGTAAATGCACTTATAAAGAGTCTTGAAAAACACTGACAGCAGGAGATCTCAGTAATGATTGATGATGGAAGAAGGCTGTTCCATGCCATGTTGAAAAACTGTCCTTCTTCCACTGAAGATGGGGGAATTGCACTCAGGAGATCATTGGTGACAGTCCTTTCAGGTACTCTTCTGCATTGATGTATTCGATTCCATCTGATTGCATGGTATTACCCCTGTAGATGACAGCCTTTCTGATAATGGTGCCGTATCTGAATTCCGTGGCACTGCATTTCTGTTCGTCCTTCAGGTGACGGTATTGATGCGGTACTGCTTCAGTGCTGTGTTTGATTTCAAATATCTCGCATGTGACGTTATCCGGATCACAAATAACCATGTCAAATTCCCCCACGGCAAATTTAAGCGTGAACACATCCTTTCCCGGCATTGCCTTTTTCGTTTCAAGCAGGATGATCTCTTCCATCATGCGACCTCTGATTTCATCCAGGATTCTGTCAGTTATACGTTTCCTGTCGTGAGCTGAAATGTTCTGGAAGCTGCTGTCCTTCATCAGCTCCCTTATCAGGGTTTCGGCCTGTGCATACCTCAGACCGGGCTGTGATATGACTGTCCGGTACGTTCTGCAGCTTTCAGCAGGTATTGTTTCCACCGGAATATCTTCAGTCAGATCCAGAAGATCGAGGTATTCCTTTATTTCCGTTCTGTGCGCGTCATTGATCTCAACCTTCTGTTCTGCCCTGTTGAGGATGGCAAGTGCCTTCTTAAGAGAATCCGTGAAAGTTTTTTTATCAATATGATCGAGAATGTCTGTGGGATTATCCCTGTCAGAACGCAGATTGCGTGCTGACAGGCCCAGGTCATGGGAAACGAAATCCCTGATAAGTACATCTATCGTGAATCTATGGTTGATATCCTCGACAACTCTGTTGATCGCACTGGTCAGCTCATCATGCTCATACAGATCCTGCAGATGTCTGAAATGCCCTGCATTCTGATAGTTTCTGAGTGAATGCTGAATGTTTCCGGCAATGGCACTGTCAATGTATTCATCCGTACTTTTCCCTGAAGAAAAGGTTGAGCCTGTATTATAATGTATGCCTCCAAGACTCATCGTACCGCCATAGCGGATGTATTCATCAATGCCTTTAACCCCGAGTACACTTTCAAATTCACTGTATGAAATGAATGTTGTGTGCAGAAGTTCGCATCTGTCGTATAGCTGATCATCTGCGCTGAACAGGAATCCAAGTGAGTCAGTCCCTGAGAGCACTATCTTCATTCCGCAGGAGGCATAGACATCGGAAAACAGGGCAGCTCCTTCGATAAAGTCTTCCAGTAATGTGACTTCATCCAGAAATACGTACTCAAAGCCCTCTTTCAGAAGCATCTTCAGGTCAGAATTGATATCTGCCAGAGTATTACCGTTGGAAATCTGGATGAATGCCGTTTTTGCAAACTGTCCGGGACTGAGTCCTGCGACAGCCTGCTGAATCATAGTGGTTTTTCCTGTTCTGCGCAATCCATATAGGATGAATACTCTGCTTCTGTTTTCAGATGACAGATATGTTACAAGCTGTTTCAGGCATGGACGGCTTTTCAGGCCAGATATGCTTTGGATAAAAGAGTTTAAAACTTCACCGGTAAGTACATTGGCCCTGAATTCCGGTAATACTGACTTCTTTTCCTGCCGTATCGGAAGCTGTGATTTCATTATTTTCAGTTTCTGCTGAAGCTCTTTCCTTCTTGCGATTCTTTCAGCCATGATGGCGGCTGTTTCGTCATCCAGGTATTTGCTCTTTTTTTTACCGTTTTCCATCCACTGATGGTACTGCCTGACAGTCCCATTGATGGTCTTCCTGGAGATATAGCCCTTTGGGAGCTCCGATATTTCAGCCTGAAGCAGATCAATTCTTTCCTGTGGATCCGGCATGTTCATCTCCTTTTGTCTATAACCCCATTATAACCCCTGTTTGATAAATGCAAAAGGGGTTATTGCTGGCCGGATGTATCATTGCCGGAGTGAAGCTCTTCTTTTGGCATCAGTTTCTATCCACTCATCCAGGGAGAGGGGAGTGCAGTTTGAGAACATGCAGAAGCAGTTTATCATCCTGAAAGGTGTGGTGATGCCTTCATCACATCCCCTTGCGGGACGTTTTTCCTTTCCCCCGAGCCTTAGAAAATCATTGATGAGCTTCTCGTCGAATGTGTTGTGGACGTGGCCGTAGAGCATGTATGTGTCCTTCCTGAACTGGCCGTTGTAGAACATGATCGGGTAGTGACATAGGATGACCTTCCTTCCGTTGTCACTTGTTTCCCTGTACGGAACGACCTCCCTGAAGCGGGTGGATGTGAATGCTGTTTTTCTCACAAAGCTGTCATGGTTACCCGTGATGAGCGTGATCTTCCCTTTAAGACGGTTAAGCACCTTCGTGGTTTCCTCGACGCCTCCGAAGGAAAAGTCCCCGAGGACGTATACTTCATCACGGCTTTTAACGCGGTCGTTCCACTTTGCGATCATGTACTCGTTCATGTCGGTTACTGTGGAAAAGGGACGCATGTCCATGGCTGTCAGCATTGATTCGTGGAAAAAGTGAAGGTCGGAAATGTATAGTTTCATGGGTAAATCATAGCAATATGTCACCCTGATGTCACCTTTGATGGCGTATCATGTTCCCATGCATCATGTGAAGGTTAAGGGAATACTGTCACCATCGGGAGGAATGAACCTGTACAGGGGGTGTCAGCATGGATGCATCTACTGCGACTCTCGCAGTAAGGTGTACTGCATGGACCATGACTTTGAGGATGTGTGCGTCAAGGAAAACGCAATTGAACTTCTCGATGAAGCGCTGTCCAGGAAAAGAAAGCCATGCATGATCGGCATGGGCTCCATGTGTGATTCCTACATGAGCCTGGAAGAAAGGGAGATGTTGACGCGACGTGCCCTTGAGACCGTGCTGAAACATGGCTTCGGCTGTTCGCTCATCACCAAATCCGCATCGGTTCTAAGGGATCTTGATCTCATCAGTGAAATAAACCGCAGGACGAAGTGCGTTATCCAGATGACCCTTACCACGGCTGATGACGGCCTTTGCAGGATCATTGAACCCAATGTGTCCATAACCTCGGAGAGAGTCAGTGCGCTGAGGGCTCTGCGTGATGCAGGAGTTCCGACCATTGTGTGGCTCTCCCCGATCCTGCCTTTTATCAATGACACAGGGGAGAACATCAGTTTTATAATCGATATGTGCATGGATGCGGGCGTTATGGGGATAATCTGCTTCGGTATGGGGCTCACCCTCCGGGAAGGAAACAGGGAGTACTTTCATGACTGTCTTGATGCATCCTTCCCCGGACTCAGGGAAAAGTATGAGAGAACATACGGGAACAGGTACATTGTCTCAAGTCCCGGGGAGAGTGCCCTTATGGAGCTATTTCACACAAAGTGCGGAAAGTATGGAATCATGCATGACAATGATGCAATCTTCTCATACCTCCGTGAATTTCCTGATCCCCAGCTGTCACTTTTCTGAGAGACAGTACTCCATTTCCGCGTCTCGTCCTGAAACGTAGTCTTCAATTGTTCCGGTTACGGTTACATCCGGTCTGATGGGACCGTCATACTTTCTGCTCATCTTAAAGTATTTTGTGGAGTAATAAACTTCCCACTTCGATTCCGGAAGCGTGAAGCTTTTTATTTCCCCGTAGTGGTTGATACTGCCTCCGGTCGGGCTTCCGACGAGAGTGAATCCGGCATCATCCTTCAGGGAGACTGCATTGAGGATAGCGCTTGAGAAAGTGTTTTCCCCGATAAGGCAGTATTTTGTGCACTTCTGTTTCCTGAGCAGTCTGATCACGGGATCAAGCAGGGCTGAGTTTCCGCCTCCGTTGTACCTGAGGTCGACTATTATCCTGTCGGGTTTTACTGATGAAAGTGTCTTCTTTACATCTTCAGTGAACTGCTTTATCGGGTAGGAAGGGTCCTCACTGCATGTATTATAGGAGATGAGTACTGTTTTGTTTCCGATATCACGCACCGCGTAATAGCCCTGATATATGTATGGGGAATAAGCTTTCGCAGCACTCACAAGCTGACCGCTTCTGAGAGTCATTGCATCCATCGGTTCAAGGGTCGCTTCGCTTCTGTCACTGAAAGTAAGAGTCACCGGAGATGATGTGTCCTCTGCCACCTTTATGTATTTCAGGAAAGCAGTGTTGTTCAGCTGGTTTCCAAGCCAGAGTTTCAGATAGACTTCATTGTCGTGGGGAACAACGGATGCACCTCTTTCCACTGTTTCCTTTACGGATATGCCGTTGATGTGCGTGATTTCCCTTGCAAGGAGGTTCTCATACTCTGCTCTTCCCGAGACTGAGTAGAGTCTCTCCCCGATGAAATTAAGCTGGATCGGGATGTAGGAAAAGTGCTGCCAGATATCCTGTGCGGAAAGGCAAGTGTGGGAATCATGGGAGAGGGCAAGGTATGATGAGAGTGTGAAATAGAAGTCCGCATAATCCAGTTCATCAATGCCTTCGGAGAGCTCATTGTATTCAGTGTCAGCATCCGCTTTGCTTACAGTGCTGTAAAAGTCTTTATGGAGGGAAGCGATCGTGTTTTTCATGTACTCAAAGTCCGATGACTTTGAGGCCGTAAGGGCAGAAATCGTAATGAAAATAAATAATACGGATAATGCAATTCTTTTCATTTGGTCAGTATAGCACAGATAAGGATTTTAATGTATTTTGGATAACCATGAGGATAACACTTAAAAATCTTAAAAGGGATTACGGCACGCTCCATGCGGTGCAGGATGTGTCGCTTTCGATTCCCTCCAACAGAATTTACGGAATTATCGGACGCTCTGGTGCTGGAAAGTCCACGCTTGTGCGTCTCATAAGCATGCTTGAGAAACCTGACAGCGGTGAGGTCTGGTACGATGATGACAGGGTGGACAACCTGTCAAAGAAGGAGCAGATCCAGAGAAGGCGGAGGATCGGCATGATCTTCCAGAATTTCAATCTCTTCAGCAGCCGGACTGCTCTGGAAAACATTGCCTATCCCATGGAAATATGCCACATGGACAAGGCTTACATTAAGGAAAGAAGTGAGGAACTTTTAAAGCTGGTAGGTCTGGAAGGAAGGGAGAAGGCTCCGATTTCCACTCTTTCCGGCGGTCAGAAGCAGAGGGTTGCGATTGCACGTGCACTTGCAGTCAAGCCTGACATTCTCTTCTGCGATGAGGCAACCAGTGCCCTTGATCCGCAGACCACCAGGGCAATCCTGGCCCTTATCAAGGAAATTCAGAAGAAGATGAATCTTACGGTCGTCATGATCACGCACCAGATGGAAGTGGTCCGGGATGCATGCGACTACGTCGCGGTCCTCGATTCAGGCCGCGTCGTGGAGGAAGGTGCCGTAAGCGATGTCTTCGCATCCCCGAAGTCGGCAGTCACAAAGGATTTCCTCTCTTCCGTGACCAGCGTCAGGGAATCGGTGGTAAGATGGTCCGACAATCCCGGTCACTACACACTGCGCTTTCGCGGCAATGCAACCGACAGCCCCGTCATCAGCAGCGTGACCCGTGAAACGGGAGCACTTTTCAACATCAGGGCCGCAGGCGTGCAGACCGTAAACGGTGAGGACATGGGCATGATGGTCCTTGACATCGGACCTGATGATGCGACAGCCATGAAAGCTGTCAAGAGACTCCGTGAGAACGGTATCATAGTGGAGGAAGTCAGATGAGCCAGATGTGGAAACTTGTATTTGAAGCAACGGGAGAGACCCTTGTCATGGTTTTCTTCTCAACTGTCTTTTCCCTTATCCTCGGTCTTCCCCTGG
>JBJEWN010000435.1:0-7016 GCA_051885075.1 Bullifex sp. | reverse complement strand
ATCGCTTCCTGCTGAGCGGGGGAAAGTTTGTCATAAACGATCTTGCTGATGATGTAGTTGTTGTCGTTGATGATATGGCCTGTGAGTGCACAGTACTTCTGAACTTCATAGAACTTCTGGGCATCGATCGTTGAGAGCGGGTTCTCCTGACCGTCAACGGCATTGGTCTTGAGTGCAAGGTATACTTCCGCAAACGGCATCGGAGTAGCAGCGGCACCGGAATACTTTGCGAATGCAAGGTTTGCTGCGGCATTGGGGACTCTGAGCTTCATTCCCTTCATGTCTTCGATTGAGTTGATGGGTCTGTTGGATGTGGTCTGCCTTGTGCCGTTGTAAGCATTTGCAAGAACCTTCCAGCCTCTGGCCTCAAGCTTTGCATTGATGCTCTTACCGTACTCAGTCTCGGTGAGTGTTCTCATCAGGTGATCGAAATCATCGAAAGCGAACGGATAACCGAAGATCTCAAGCTCGGGAATCCAGAGACCGAGTCTTCCCGTTTCAGCATAAACCATGTCAAGTGCGCCTGCGGCTACCTGGTCGATCATGGCCCTGTCATCACCGAGCTGTCCGCCGGGGAAGATTTCAACGGTGATCGTTCCGTTTGAATACTCTTTTGCCTTCTGGGCAAGCAGTTCCGCAGCCCTGTACTCGTTTGATGAAGTATTGGCCTGGAAGCCGAGTTTCAGGGTTACGTTCTTTTCAGCGCCGCCCTGTTCCGAAGAACCGTTAGCCATGAGAGGCATAACGAATGCGATTGCGATGGCAAGGATCACAAGGATCTTTTTCATATTTTTCTCTCCTTTTCCCTATCGGGTTTTTCAATCAGTTAAATGCAACCTTGAAGATTACCTTTCTGACAGGTTCTTCATCGGTTACCGCAATACCGGGCATGTGAGGTTCCCCCGGCAGGAACACTACGAAGTGACCTTTTTTCATGTGAAAGGTCGCAAGAGCTCCGCCTTCCACCATGGAAGCATCCCCTGCACTGTCATAAGGTCCGGCATTTACGGCAATTGCCCTGTCCTCAGCCTTTATGAGCTCCTCACCGGAGAAGATGATCTGGACATCCACCTCCTTTCTGTGGATTTCATGGAGCTTTTTATCCTTACACGTCGTATAAGCGGCGGCATTGTAGCGCAGCGTATCAGACACGACGTGACAGCCCTTCTCAAGATCCGGTGTTACCTTTTCCAGGAATTCCCTTATCTCACGAAGGAACGGAAATGCCTTCTCATAGAGACACATGTTGTCCAGGGTATCGAAGATCATGCCCATCTCCTTATGGCTTCATCGATGAGACGTACCGACTCCTGAACAACGGGTTCATCACTCTCAGCAAGCGGTGCAAGAGGCGCACGGACACTTCCAAGATCGATACCTGTTCTTCTCTTTATGACTTCCTTCATCGTTGCATAAAGGTTTCCCTTGGCTTCGCAGAGTTTATAGATGATGGCATCGATATCCCACTGAATACCCTTTGCCCTTTCCATATCACCCTTCTTCACTGCTTCATCAGCGGCAAGGAAAAGCTCGGGCATTACCGCATAGGTTCCGCCGATACCGCCGTCAGCGCCGATCGCACGGCCTGCGATGAACTGCTCATCGGGTCCGTTGAAAACGGTGAAATCAGGTCCTCCGTACATCTTGAACATCTGAATGTCCTGAGTCGGCATGGATGAGTTCTTGACACCCTTGACCATCGGGTTTCTGAGCATTTCCCTGAAGAGTGACATTGTGAGACTTACACCTGCAAGCTGAGGAATGTTGTAAATGATGAACGGTGTATTGGGTGCGGCTGCGGAAATATCGTTCCAGTACTTTGCTATTGCATGCTCGGGAAGCTTGAAATAGATGGGAGGAATTGATGCGATCGCATCAACGCCGAGGCTTTCAGCGTGGCGTGCCAGTTCCTGACTGTCCCTTGTATTGTTGCATGCAACGTGTGCGATGATGAAAATCCTGCCCTTTGCAACAGCCATGACGTTTTCCAGAACAAGCTTCCTTTCCTCAACGCTGTGATAAATGCACTCGCCGGATGACCCGCCCACGTACAGACCCTGAACTCCTTTACCGATGAGATACCCGGTGAATTCCCTTACACGTTCGGGACTGATGTTTCCTTCCTTATCATAACATGCGTAAAACGCCGGTGTGATTCCTGCAAATTTAGATGCCATACTGATCTCTCCTTTTCAGATAACTTGTATACCTGATTCACTTATAATACGATGGTAACACGGGTTTTCCCTGCTGTAAAGAAAAACTTGTGTACAAGTTAAACTTTTTTTCTTTTAATACGGCTATATACTCCACGGAGAAAATAATTAACGTGCAGAAAAGGAATTACATCAGTAACAGGCCTCATCTTACGACTTGCAAGGCATGTCGTTTCATGCCTTTTTCCATGTTTCTGAGATAAAAAATGCTCAGAACAGCGGAACAGTGCAAAAGACAATACCGTGACTGTACTGTATAATAATCAGTAAGAGGGAAATCACATGATTAAAAAACTGACACTGCTTCTTATCCTTGCATTCCTGATCCCGGCGTTCATCATGGCATCGAGGATGAATGAAACGGATGGTTTGCATTTATACACATCGGCAGGTATCGTTACTTCGGGCTTCGGACTTGGTTACAGAACAGGTAATCTTGAGATTGGCGGAAACATATCATCATCCGCACTGCATGGCAGCATTCTTTTTCTATGCACAACAGCCCACCCCATTACCGGTTTTTTCATCGGAGCAGCGGCCTTCGGCGGAGCCGATCTCTTCATCAGGTACGACCTCATTCCAGGTACCCGCTTCACGCTTTCACCCGGAATCAGCTGCGGTGTGACATACTGCCTGGTCGGGGCATTTGACATCGGCTTTACCGCCGGAGCCTCACTGCACGCGGCAGTGGGAATTGATGATGCCATGACCATCTTTGCCGAAGCAGGCCTTCCACTCTATGCCTTCGAATACACTTCTTCCTGCGCGCCGGACGGAACCGATACAGCTTCCACATACTCAGGCTTTGCATTTTCAGGGAATAAAACCGCAGCCATGCTGAATCTCCTGATGACCGCAAGGCTTGGCGTGGAAATTGAATTCTGATTTTTTCTCCGCCATGTGACGGTTCTGCAACACTCACCCTGCTATTCTCCACTCAGAACACTTCCTGAAGGAGAAAAAAGGAAATGAAAACAGCAATCGTTATTTTACTTGCACTTATGATGGTCCTCACATCCTGTGAGCAGCAGACACCGGCAAACAATGATTTACTGCTCGGCGGATCAAACGGCTCTGCCGGATATGACCCTGAATACTACATCGTCACTGAAGATGGCGGCCTTAAAAAAAGCACAAACTGGTACTTATATAAGGATAAAACACCTTTCGATTTCGTTGCACCTGAAGAAGCAAGCTACATCATTGCAGAGTCCTTCAGCGGGCTTCCCAGTCTGAAGACCGTTAAAATCGGATCAAACATTGAAAGAATAGAAGACAGAGCATTTGCCGACAGCCCCATGCTTTATTCCGTGGAAATGCAGGAAGGCGTGAAGACAATCGGCAACGGAGTCTTCTCCGGATGCACATCCCTTGAGTATATCAATGCAATTCCGAAGAGCATTGAAAGCATCGGAAAGGATGCATTCGCAGGGTGCAGAAGCCTGAGATTAATCTGCTACAACGGAACAGTCGACAGCTGGTATAAACTCGGAGCTGACAGTTACAATGCGGATGTACCGTGCTACGACGGTATCTACGGTAAGGCTGTTTACAGATTCTCAAAGAACGGTGAGAATGATTATACCCTTAAGGGCCTTACACCATACGGTAAGGAGCAGAGTGAATTCACTCTTCCCAATATCGGAATCACAGCCATCGAGGACAATACTTTCAAAGGCGTGGAAGCAACATCCATAAACATTCCGGAAACAGTAACTTCAATCGGAGACTATGCTTTTGCCGAAAGCGGAATCACGGAAGTAACCATTCCCGCCGGTGTAAAATCCATAGGGAACCTGGCTTTCAGCACGACCGCAATCAAAGAAGTAACCATTCCTGCCAACGTGGAAAAATTAGGTTATGCAGCATTCAGCAGATGCATGGAAATGGAAACCGTCACATTTGCAGAAGGCTCTAAGCTGGAGACCATTGACTTCAACACGTTTGAAAGCTGCAGGTCACTGACTGAAATAACAATCCCTTCCAGTGTTAATACAATCAGGGAATGGGCGTTCAACGGATGTTCTTCACTGACAAAGGTCACCATTCCTGCATCAGTCACAAAGATCGGAGCAGATGCATTCGGAAACTGTCCGAGCCTGACAGAGATTCATGTTGCAACCGATAATCAGAAAACCATGCTGGTTAAATCAGGTATCGCTGAAAGCATCATCACCATGACAGAATAACCTTTTTCAGTTTCCTCCTAATAATACATCCTCCTGCCGGGCCCCCGACGGGAGGTTTCTTATCTGATCCGGTTCAGCATAGGGGAAATCTCCCGACGGAGAATCAGAATGGGTGCTTATGCAAACCTATCCATGTCTGATAAGCAGAACCATAAATAAGGATAATCACATCCGGATTGCTGACCTATGTCAGTCAGGTTCATGATTTTTCCGCTGGCTTATCCATTCATCCGGCATTAAACTGTATCCATGGCAGACAGGATAGAGTCCATTATCAGGGCAAACACAAGAAAAGAAGTAGAATTCAAATATCATCAGAAGGAGCTTTTCTTCCGTGAAGCAACGGACAGGAAGATAAAGGCAGCAAGACGCTTTGAGCCGATCCTCAGAGAGAAACTTGGAGATAAATACCCTGACATGGACTGGGAAAAGATGGCTGCTGATTTTGCCTCCATGAGCGGAGACAGTCCTGACAGCATAAATGAGGAATCAGGATTCCTGCTTGCAGTCTCAATATTCATTCTGGATGCCATTACACCTTATTCCACGGGAAGGCCCGTTAATCTCATTCTTGACGATATGCTTCCACCTGACTCTGTTTACGAAAACATCGATGAAGCAAATGATTATTTCTTTTATGATGTTTTCGAGGAAAAAGGCACGCACCCATATTATTCGAACGATCTGCTTATGCTTGTCACAAGAATCCTGTCTCACAGGAATTCCGATTTCGTCACCTACGGGAACAGGAAAAACTGCCTGTACCTGCTCGACAAAGCAACCGTATTACCCCAAAGACCTCAAGTGATCGAAGGTAATCCCAAAACAAGGGCAATATATGAGAAGCTCGTGGCCATGGTCCCTGCCAGTCTGATCGAAGAAGCCAGGGAAGAATACATAAAACTCTTCTGGACAGTGGCTGACAAATACATTGAATCCTGGCTCAAGCTTCAGAAAAGGAAGAAGAAGCTTGAGAACATTGTTGAGTATGAGGATCTTCAGATTAAGGAAAAGATGCTCTCTCACATCAGGGCAGGAGAATTCAGTTTTCTTGAAGGAGGACAGCACGTGTCCATTGATAACCGAAAGGAACTGGATAAACTGGATTTTATTGAACTGAACTTCAATGATAATTACTGTTATGGAATAAGCGCCTACCCTAATCTCGTGAACCGCTATACACGTAATTTCGAGGATCTTAATATCATTGACCCTTATAAGATCATTGCAGGCTTCTTCTTCCTGCTTGAGGAGAAAAGCGACTATGTCTGGTTCACAGGACCTGCAATGAGTGCACTATGCAATGCAGTCAATCTTCTGCCATGGAACTGGGATTCAGACTTTGAAAGCGAAGACTGGAAGAAAATCGACCAGGAAAGGAAGAATTGCACACCGCACTCTTCTTCTTTCTACAGGATATCCCTTGACAAAGATAAGATCGGAATTCCTGATTACGAATACCATCTGAGTCCGGCACAGCTGATCCATGCATATACTGATGCCATAGCCCCGAGAACAATGCCGGATTTTCCTTTCAGCAACGTTTTCATAAACAATGCTGAAAGCATGGACCTTGTTAAGGAAACGATTGAAACATATTTGGTCGCCCATGCCGTTTCAAATCATAAGCACAGTACGGTCAATGACTTTGATGACATTGATTCCGATTTAATGACCATCACAGAGCAGAAAAGCGAAATAGAAAACCTTAAGGCAATGCTTGCCGAGAAGGATAATACGGACAATCTACAGCGCCCTCAGAAACCTGCTGATGATTATAAAGCCAGGATCAGTGAACTTGAAACTGAAATCAGCACCCTGAGGAATGCTCTTGAAAGGGAAAAGAGAATCCAGAACCGCATCAGGAGTGAGAAGACGGACCTTGAGATGGCAGTCAGATCGGAGCGGGAGGAACTCTATTCCCTCAGGGAACTTGTTTTTTCCGATGAGAACGAACCTGCATCTGATGACAAGGCAGAAGAAGTCTCATTCCCCCTTTCGACCAGGCTGAGACATGTCGTTATAGGCGGTCATGAAGCCTGGCTCAGGAAGATCAGGGACATGGTTCCTGACGTTAAGTTTCTGGGGGATAGGGTACCGCCAAAGGAAATGCTCAAGCATACTGATGTTCTGTGGTTTCAGACCCATGCAGGTCTTTCCCACTCACTCTTTTACAAAGTCATGGAGGATGTAAGGAACCTTAAGGTACCGGTACTGTACTTAACATCCTCCGGATCAAAGAGCAATGCAATACAGATCTATGAATATGACAGCCTTCATAGGTGACAGCATCCCTGCCTGAAGGCTTCCTGTTCCTTTCAAGACGTGTGTATTCAGATGTACATTCGTCCGCAGGCGCAAATCACCTCTTTCCTTTTTCTCACAGCTTAATCCTGATGGTCACACAGGTCCATCCACTATCCCATTTTGAAAGCTGCACGGATGATATGGGTATCAAGACAGAAAATAACCGGTCTGCCTTAAGGAAGGACTTCTTACAGACATGCAAAAAACGTCCCTCCTGCTGAATGACCTGTCCTGAGTTTTTCACAGAAAGTTTTATACAATCGCAGGATTTTGATTAATTTCCTTCCATCTAAACAATTATGCA
>JBJEWN010000434.1:0-7035 GCA_051885075.1 Bullifex sp. | reverse complement strand
GGAGAATCCGAGGCTTTAGGAGATACTCCGGGGTTCTACCCCGGAGAGATTCATTTATATCCAGCTTTGCGGCTTTCACTCCGTCCAGCAGAAGGGGAACATTTAACTTCCTGACCCTTTCAATAATACATTCATCCAGTAACTCTGCACTTGGATTTATCATCGTTAATCTCCTTATTTTACCATAGGCTTGTATAGGCCTTTGGTACTTTTCCTCAGCTTTGCAAGGCGCTCAAGACTTTCTTTGTTTGATAAATGCCGTGACATGTCATAGTGGTCATAGTGTACCAGATCCTCCAAAGGCAGGCGCCATCCTCCAGGCGGAAGTGGCTTCTCCGGATATCCGATCGGGATCAGTGTGTGCACGATGAGCGGTTCCGGTATGCCGAGTATTTCCTTGAATGGTCCCTGCGTGTGGATGCTCATCCACTGAGAAGTAAGTCCGAGAGACTGGGCAGCAAGATGAATCAGAAGTGAAGTGTTTGAAAGACTGTCCGTAAGGTGTGTCTGATCAAGACCCATTGTATGTCCTCCAAGGACGGTTCCCCATTGTTTCCTTCCGTCACCGCATACGGCTATGATGACAGGTGCATCCCTCCAGAGATGCCTTGTCTGTTTGATTCTGAGGCCTTCGTCCGGATCATCCGTGTCGACGGAGTATCCTCCATGCCTGTATTCAGGATTTCTCATCTGTTCCATCCACCACATCAGATCCATATCGATTTCACAGTACGTGTCAAAAAGCTGTTTTCTGACATCTGCGTCCCTGATGACAATATAGGTCCAGGGCTGAGAATTGGCTCCGGAGGGAGCCCAACGGGCTACCTCCAGTATCCTGTTCACGGTTTCTTCATCAACTTCCTTCGAGCTGAAGTTACGGCATGTCCGTCTGTGTTTTGCCACATCAAGCAGAATATCGTAGTTACTCATAGATAGTCCTTGAAGCTGAGTGCCGTCTCATAATATTCGAGGTCCTTTTCCCTATAGTCCTCCCCAAAGAGGAGATCAAGCTGGAAACCGTTGTTTTCCGCATACTCAAGGAACTTAGGATCAGAGAGTGCTTCCCTGAAAGCATCCTGAAGCTTCATGCAGATCTCATCCGGTGTGTCGGGAGGTGCGACGATACCTCTTCTCATCGTCATGAAAGGTATTGTATATCCCTGTTCAACAATGGTCTCAGCATCGGGAACAAAGCTGATTCTCTGATCGGAAAGGAGACAGACGATTCTGATCTGATCATTGTTTATGACAGTTGAATAGTCGGCGATTGAGAATGTGACGTCTCCGTTCATGACAGCCAGAATGCATGGATTTGTCCCGTCATAAGGTACTTCGGCATAATCAATGCCAAGGGTCTTTGCCATGATTCTGCTCTGGAGGTACATGGCACCGCCGATACCTGAGTTCGCATTTGATATTTTTCCTGTTTTTGCTGCATTGATCAGATCATCGATTGTCCTGATAGGTGAATCATTCCTGACAATTACCGCATAAGGTGCCACATCAAATGCAACTATATGCTTCATGTCCTTGATGGAGTAGTCACAGTTTTTGAAATCTGTGTGACGGTTGTGAGAGGGGATGAATGGGCAAGGATTGTGTATCCGTCAGGAGCAGCTTTCCAGACATAGTCACAGGCAATCTTGCCGCTTGAACCAGCCTTATTTTCAACGACTACTGATGTTCCCAGGATCTTCTGAAGAAGGGGCTGAAGCTCACGTACGAAGAGATCAGGACCGGCTCCTGCACTTGCCTGCCCGATAATGTGAATAGGCTGTGAAGGCCAGTTTGAAGCTGTGGAAGCATTGCCCGCTTCGGCAGCGCCATTAGCGAATACGAGTCCGAGTGCTGAAATAAACAGCACAAGAAGCATTAGAGTTCTTTTCATTTTTTTCTGTTCTCCTTTTATTTTTTTATTTTTTTGAAAAGCGGTTTAACGTAAGGGAATGCAACTACGATTACAAGCAGGATTGCCAGAACCAGAGTGATCGGGCGTGTCCAGATGAATGACAGGTTGCCATAGATAATCAGGGATCTCTTGAGGTTCGATTCAACCGTTGGGCCCAGTATCAGACCAAGAACAAAGCAGACCATCGGATATCCTGCTTTCTTCATGTAGTATCCGAGGAATGCGAAAACAAGTGTCAGCACTATGTCAAAGATGAAGCCTCTGATGCTGAATGCACCGATTGCACAGAGTATTCCGATGGCCGGAACCAGAATCTGGTACGGTACCACAGTTACCTTCGCAAAGAAACTGAGCAGTGGAAGACCTATTATGACAATTGCAAAACAAGTCCATAGCAGGCCCCAGAAGAAGGTGTAGAGGGTTGGTCCTGCGTCCAGGAAAAGTCTTGGACCGGGTATGATGTTGTGGATCATAAGCAGACCCATCAGTACTGCCGCCGTGGGGGATCCGGGTATACCGAAGGCAAGGGTTGGGATTATTGCGCTTCCTATGGTTGCATTATTGGCTGCCTCCGGGGCGATTACACCTTTTATGTTTCCTTTGCCAAAGCTGGCTTTATCTGGATCGGATGCCTGAGCAGTGGAATATGACAGCATGGCTGCTGCTGATCCGCCTGCCCCCGGTGTTACTCCGAGTACTACACCGTAAACAGTACCCATAAGAGTCGTTTTCCAGTATCTGAAGCATGCGAGGACTCCATCTTTCATGCTTCCGCTCAGTCTGGTGTTTCCTGAAATGCTCTTAGCTTCCTCCGCAAGCGTCAATGCCTGGGACAGACCGAATATGCCGACTGCGATGGTCATGAACTCTACACCGTCGGACAGCTGGTCGAGACCGAAAGTGAAGCGGTCATATCCTGTCATTCCATCGGTGCCTATTGTTGCAAGAATCAGACCGAAAAAGCCTGCGAGAATGCCTTTTGACAGCGATTCATGGGAAGATGCGGCTATAATCCCAAGCCCGACCATTGCCATCATGAACTGCTCAGGTGCTCCGAAATAGAGTACTATCTTTGACATCAGCGGAGTCAGGAACATAAGAGCCAGACATGAGAAAAAGCCTCCGATCGCAGATGCCGTCAGTGATGCACCGAGTGCCTCGCGGCTCCTTCCGCTTTTGCTCATCGGATAACCGTCAAAACAAGTTGCGGTATTGGTCGGGGGTCCCGGAATACCCAGAAGCACAGATGTAATCGAACCGCCATACATTGCGCCCTGATATATTCCTGCGGCCAGGAGCAATGCCCTGGTCGGGTCCATTCCATAGGTAAGGGGGATAAGCAATGCAATACCTGTAGTAGGACCCAGACCGGGCAGGGCACCGATGATGATTCCGACAAAAGTACCCATCAGTACATAAAGAAGATTAATTGGGAGGACGGATGTAAAGAGTCCTCCTAGGATTCCTGACATAACAAACCTCCTAGAATATCAGCCTGAACAGCACACCTGTAGGAAGGAAGATGTACAGCAGCCTGCTGAAAATGAAGTAAAGTGTGATGATTACGACGGCTGCACAAATGTTCACGATCACAGGTCGTTTCATTCTGAAATAAAGCGTGAATGCGACGGTTAATGCAATGGATGCCACTATGAAGCCAACGAGGTATGTCAGTGCCGCATAGCAGACAAACATCAGCAGCGTGATATAGAAGTTTCTGATGTTTCCGTGAACCTTCTTTTCCCTGTCCTGCTTTCTGAAAGAGTTCCATATGTCAGTAAGACATGCGGCATAGAATACGATAAAGCAGAAGATGGGATATGTGAGTGCATCCTTCGGCAGATGCTGGATGAGAATGCCGTCGATGGCGATTGCCGTTACGATAGCCATCATGACCAGAGCCATGATGACATCAAACGGAAGAGTCCTTTTCTTTTCCATCAGGAGACCTCCCTTTTATCAGAGCAGTTCTTCGGACACAACCGGGAATGTTCTGGAAAAACTTTCAGCATATCTGTATGACTGGTTGCCGGAAAGTCTGCGCGCGTGGTTACCTCTGAGAAAGGCTCTCTGCGTGTAATACTCAATGAGATGGGACTGAGCCTTGAAGCACTGCATTGCCCTGACCTTCTGCTCATAAGTCTCCGTGATATCCACAAAATGTCCCGGGACATAGTGGGAGAGCTCTGTCTGATGAGGTTCAAATCCGAAGATCTGCATCTGCCTTGTATTTTTCAGACCATCAATACGGACCCCTGCGGAGTTTGACATGACTGAACATCTGAAAACCAGGTCGCAGACGGCATTATGATCAGGATTAAGAACATCGAACCTGTCGTGGGATATAATGTAATCAGGGGCGAATTCCCTGATCTTCCTTACCATTCTGTCTTCAAGTTCCCTGTTGACCGTAATTGGATAGTCTTCCAGATCCCAGAATTCAATATTCCTGATTCCGAGGATTTCAGCTGCAGCAGTGGTTTCACCTTTTCTTATCTGTTTTACACTTTCAGCAGTGGCTCCCGGCTGTTTCCAGAGATCATTTGATTCCCCGAGGACTCCAAAACTGAGTACTACCACAGAGACCTCGGCACCATGTCTGATATACTTTGCAATCGTTCCGCCGCTCCTCCATACATAGTCTGCGGCATGGGCTGATACTACGAGCAGTTTCTTTCCTTCAATCATATCGTTCACTCTCCTTTGTTAAGCAGTTTCCGTGGATTCTCCACTGCCATCCTGATGATCTCATCATCTGTAAAACCGTTTTCGGCAAGTGCCTCGCAGTACTTCTGAAGACCCTCATCAGGGTAAAGGGCTGTCTTCTGTCCCAGATCGGTGGCAAGTACGACCCTGTCCGGTCCGATTGCCCTTATCGTTTCAAGTTCTTCATCAAAAACTGACTTTCCTGTCGCCCATGTCGTGTAGCAGTGCTCCATATATGCACCGTATGTGAGAAGCTCTTTCTGTTTTTCAATCGTGTAGTGGGTGGTAGGGAATGTAACATGGGTGATGAGGATTTTCTTCACTCCTCTTCTTGCTGCTTCAGGCACCAGTGCAAAGGTTTCCTGATGTGAAATATGTCCTGTTGCAAGGATCACATCATATTTGGCAATGATATCGAGTACCTGAAGTACGTTGTCCTTCAGATTGCCATTTTCATCGAGGAGTTTAATCGTCGGGTTCTGAATCCCCTCATCCCTGAGCTGAATCACTATCTGGGCCCAGTAGGGCAGTTTTCTGCATTTATCACTGAATACATAGGTCCTTTCATTGTCACTGTCACATGTGGGGAACCAGACCAGCCTGATTCCTGATCGGCAGGCCATCTCAACTGCTGATGGATTAATCCCTCCGACGGAACTGTTTAATGTTATCGAACCTATTGCATCGCATTCAGGAACACTCTTCCTGACAAGCTCTGCGCGTTCGGATGTACAGAAATAGTGGGACTTGATCACATATCCGGCCATTCCGGATTTCCTGCATCGTTCCGCCATCTCCAGATCATCCATCCTGCGTGGCAGCACATCCGGTGCGGAATGGACGTGGAGATCATATGCTCCTTTAATGTAGTTCATTATACTTTCTCCTTCTTATATAGCAATATTGTTCAACAATCTTGTTCAAATTATCAAACCGGATAATAAATATGTCAATAAAAAGTTTGCAAAATTGTTCAACAATTTATATACTGTCTTTGAAGACATCAGGGAGGAGGGAATGGCTGACAGAGCGAACTGTACTACTATATATGAGGAACTGAAGAACGAAATACTTGCCGGGCAGTATCCCCCGTCATTTGCACTGACGGAAATGCAGCTTGCAGGACGCTATGGAGTCTGCAGGAATACAGTTAAAAAAAGCCTGCTGATGCTTGAGTCTGACGGACTTGTAACGATTGAGCGGAATAAGGGCGCAAAGGTTAAAGTGTGCTCAAGGGATGAAGTGCTTGAATTTCTGGAAGTAAGGGAAGAACTTGAAGCACTCGTATGCAGGAATGCTGCCCGTAATATAACTGATGAACAGCTTGTTCAGCTCAAACTGCTTCTGGATGAAATGAGATCACATAAGGAAGCAAAGCGGCTTCTTGAGTACAGTGCGTGCAACAGAAAATTTCATTCAATCATATACAGTGCATGCACAAACCGTACTGCAGTGGATATGACTGTTCATCTTAAGGACCAGATGAAGAAATACAACAATAAAACAATCCTTGCACCTGGGCGTGATGAGTCATCTCTTAAGGAACATCTGGCAATATATGAATCCATGGTTCAGCATGATCCGTCTGCCGCAGAGAAAGCAATAAGGATTCACATGAAGAATGTTGCTGATACATTCAGCACTTACTATGAACTGCTTTTCATGTAGCCTAATCAGTCATTAAGGGTGTTATGGTTTATCCTGATTGATCTGAGTATTCAAACAGGATATATCCTTTTGTCATGCTCCAGCCTTCACTTCACCTGAAAGTGCCTCAATAAAGTTTTCCACCTGTCTGACTGATGAACTTATCATTGAGGTCGGATAGCCCAGTTCACCGGAAATGAATGAAATGGAGAGACCTCTCTTCCTTACTGCTTTACGGTCCTGTTTTGCCCTGACATTCCGGAGGGCCGCATCCAGCTGGAACATGAGTTCCTTTTTCTCTTCATCCGTTGTTTTCTGGTCATGAATTGCCGCAGAAAGCATTACATAGCGCTTCCAGGCCTTGTTTATCCTGTGGTCGAATTTCTGCTCTGATGATTCATGCCGGTTCTCAGTGAGGGCATAGAGCAGTACTGAGAGCTCCGCGAAGCAGTTTTCGGATACATTCATGAGTTCAGACAGATCGGTTATCTCGCCTGTTGTAAGGCTATCGGTGTTTGCGAGCAGAAAGAGCATGAATCTGCGTCTGTTTTCCGATTCCCTGAGGTATTCGAGCATGATGTCCCTCCGGCTGTCTCCGGTAACATCGGTTGAAGGGGTTGCCGTGATTATCACGTTGACCACATCTGTCAGTGACAGTTTTTCCGGAGGACGCGCAGGCGGACTGTCTTTCAGTGTTACTGCATCCCAGTCCGGCTCATACTCAAACACATCTGATGAATCGAGCATTCTGACTGAAGTATAGAGAAAGTCAT
>JBJEWN010000433.1:0-1794 GCA_051885075.1 Bullifex sp. | reverse complement strand
CGATACTCTCAGTATTTCTTTCAGAGAAGAAAGCAGCGAGTTCTGCCATGTTGCTGATCTGAAGTATCTGTGTTTCGGGCTCTGCCGGTAATACAGGTTCTGTAGACTCTGACGGAAACAGTTTCTCATGGACTGAAGTATCAGAACATGAAACCAGTATAATTAAGATGATGATAATGAGTATTGTTCTTTTCATGACATGCCTCCTCAGAAATGACATACTGCTCTGATGTCAGGTGAGAACTGCCATCCTAGGGTTCCGCCGGTGATGACGGTCATATCACACCTTAACGAAGTTATGACTGAGTATCTGTCATCAGGCTGCCATCCGTACCCTGCAGTTGCAGCCATATAGAAGAATGCGGCAGGTGAATCAGCATAAAACACTGTATCGGCTCCAGTGCTGATGGATAGAGGGATAAAGAATTCATCTCCCAGGCCGATCCGTATACTTCCGACTGCTCCTGACCTTAGGCTACCGTAATATCCTTTTTCTGCTTCAAGTTTTGAAAAGGAATAACGGAACTCTGCTCCAAGACCATATGTTTTGATGAATCTGTGCTGATATTCGATTCCTGCCTGGAATGCATAATCTGAAAGGACTCTGCCTTTTGATGATGAAAAAAGATTCAGTGCATATGGAGAAATCGAGAATGTAAATTCATTCCTCATATCAGGAATCCACTTTGAAGTGAACACGCTTCCCCCTGTCATCGAAGTGCGGTAGGTGAGAGTATGCTCGTTTCTTCCGTTCAGATCAAAGGAAACAATACCATTGCCTGTAATTGTGTCCCATTTTTCCTGACTGTCAACCCTGTAGCTGATTTCGCAGTTATCAGGAAAATTTGTGAATTCCCACTCCACTGTCTGTGCATGGAGAGAGAAAGTGGTAATTGCCACTAAAGCAAATGCCAGTAGTTTTTTCATGTTATTCCCCTTGTGTAAGACGTTTTCAGTCCCGTCTTATGGGTCAGAGTAACATGGTGCCATGGCTTTGTCAAAAAAAAAGTCTGTTCTCTACGGACGTCAGTATGTATTCACTTCCTGATTTTTTGAGGGCAAGAATCCTTTTTCATGTAAGAATCTGTGTATCATCATACATGACAGGCGATTGAATGTAATGAAACGACCTCCTGCCGGAGGCCGTAAGGGATTACTTTTGAAGCATGTCCAGAACCCATTTGGGAGCCAGTTCAGGTCTTTGGGTACCTTTCTGTTTCGCTTTCCTGTATTCTTCAATTGTTCTTGTACGGTTATTCTCGTATTCGAGTTTTTTTTCGGCTTCATCAAGCACTGTCAGAATGTATTTCCTGGGAATTACGCAAACTCCGTCTGAATCACCGACAACAAGATCACCGGGAGAGACGGTTACTCCTGCACACTCAATCACTGTATTGATGTTACCCTCATTTTTCTTGATGGGCCCTCGGGGCATGAATCCTCTGCTCCAGACAGGGAAACCCAGCTCAATGTTACCATCCCTGTCTCGGGTATAACCGTCAATGACAATACCTTCGAATCCTGCAGCCTGGCATGCTCCCATGATGAGATCCCCGAGATATGCCCGTTGGGTGTATCCTTTGCCGTCTATTACCATGACATAGCCATCACCCTCCTGACTGTAGGATGCAACATGTATCGGGAAGTTATCTCCGTCACATGTTTCCACGGTCAATGCAGTGCCTGCTACCATCATCCCCCTGTCAACAGGGCATATGGCGGCATCCATGCATCCATCGTTATTAGCTGGAGCGACGAAACGTGCAGTCGCGGAAGCTAAGGGATACAAATACC
>JBJEWN010000432.1:0-1799 GCA_051885075.1 Bullifex sp. | reverse complement strand
TCAAAGGCCTTCGGGCCGATGACAGTCACACTGTCATCCATTGTGACAGTCTCAATTGTATTGTTTCTTGAGAAAGGTGCCCTGCGACTCCTGACCCAGAGGTTTCTGTCCTCTTCCTCGAATTCCGTTCCGAAGGCAACCTCCTCACCTCTTATCATCCTGGTTCCAGCAGGGATGACCACATTCCTCATATCGCCGTCATATTCCGTAAGTATTGCTTTACTGTCTCTCATTCCGTTCTCCTGGTTACAGATAGAATGAAAACCAGAAGTAAACAAAATCATAATAACGGATATTCATGCAGCAAGGCGGTAATAATGACATATGCATCCTCACAGGAAAAACATCTTTCCTTTGAAAGGATATCGGAAGCTTTCAGGAAGTAATCAGAGCAAAAACTCCTGAAGTTAACGAAGCTGAAATCACTGACTTCAGGAAGCTCTTTATACATGTAGTTTATGTCCTCCTTGATTCCCTCAGTCAATCTTTCCAGATTATCCCCATAATCCCCGAAAGCCCAGTCATAAATAGTCTCGGAAGAAATACATTTTGCAGAAAGCAGTAATTCAATGCCTCTTCGGGCAGATACAACCCAATCCTTTAAATGTTCCTTACGGTCCCTGAAGTAAAAGATCACGAAAAGATGCACAAATCTTTCATACGCATAAGTACCCATAATAGCTTGTATGTTCATATACATGACTTCCTTATACTTACAGGTAGCATGGTTTTACCTGAAATCTGAAGTTTTGGTTTTCTTCACTTATCCTGCTATCTGGGAAATACAGGGAGTGAAACACGATGACAGTAATCCATTCTGATTTCGGGGATGACGATACAAAGCTTCTCAGGGGCATCTGGGAAGGTCTCGATGCGGATATAGTTGAGATCACGGAAGATGACGTAAACATAGATCTTCAGAATAAGGATGATGAGGAAATGTTCCCGACAGCAAGTTTTACAGACGCTGTTGAAGCAGCCCTTGAGCGTGAGACTGACACACTCATAGTATGCGGTCACGGAGATGAGGACGGATGCTATGCACCGCTCTGGGGATATACGCTTTCATGGAAGAACAGGGACCAGATAAAGGCCAGGAGAGTAATCGGGATATGGTGCAATGCAGCATCGTTTGCAAAGCAGTACGAAGTTCCCGGGTTCTTCTCATCGATGTTCATTTCAAATGAACGTGAATCAGAATACATGGGAATATTCGGTGTGGATGAGGAGCGCATCCATGAAAGCGAGAGGAAGTTCACACGCATACTCAATTCACTCATCCGGGACAATGTACCCATGGAAGAGTGGTGCTCTGTCTTCAATGACGCAATTGACCACACCAATGAAGTAGAGGACTACAACTATTCCATGCTGAAGTACTTTCCCACCAAAGCATGACAGTAATTGTTATGTTCTGATGGTTTTTCCATTTTATCTGTGAACAGGAGACAAAAACATGTATTACAGAGCAGCTTACGATCTGACTGAGAAATATAGAAAAATGAGTGAGGAGGAAATCATTGCCAGGGCAAATTTCGTAATCCACGATTCCGGGGCTACCTTCATTTTTCCTTACCTTGTTGGATTGAACAAGCTCTTTGTGGTTTTTGACACTGACAGGAGATGGATGGATTTCGCCCATAGGTATTTCTCTGACGGGCTTGGTATCTCCGTGGACAGGAACGGGATACAGGAGATTTCACCGGTTGAATTCTTTGACATCATTGAAAAGTCCAGGGAAAAAGACATCCTGATCCCGTACCTCCCGGATAGGAATTACAAACTGAATGTGGATATCA
>JBJEWN010000431.1:0-1805 GCA_051885075.1 Bullifex sp. | reverse complement strand
ACTGGCCTTTCTCACCACGTCGGTCAACTTCATAACGTACGGCATCCCAGAGCTCTTCCACATCCTGCCATTCGTCAATAAGACGAGGTGTTTCTCCCTCAAGAATCATGGATGGATCAAGCTCCGCAAGTAGTCTGTTCTGAAAATGATTGGACGGATCAGCTATAAGGAATTCGCTGGATGCATGATATGAGGAAGTCCAGGTTTTACCACACCACTTTGGACCTTCGATGCATACAGCACCGAAGGAAGCCAGGTATCTTTCAACCTGTCCATCCATAATTCTTGGCCGATACTTTTTTATATCAGCAATTTTTGCCATCTTTTACACCTCTTATGTCATCTGCCTGTATATTACAGCAATCGGTAATATCTGTGAATTCCATTCGGTAATATTTCGAAATACTGATCGGCAGAATTCTGAAAAATCATTCGGAAAAATTCGAAGATATAGTCTGTTGGTAATAATGTTAAACGGGTTGCGGAAATGTTAAATGCGAATATTACCAGTTAAGTTGGCATATTACCAGTTAAGCTGGAAAACAACACATGTGTTTTTGATGTATTATTGGAGCCGACGGGACTCGAACCCGCCACTTTCAGATTGCGAACCTGACGCTCTACCAGATGAGCTACGGCCCCGTGACTGGAAATGATTATACTCCCATGAGGGAGGGTTTGTACACACTTTCTTTTTTCTTTCTTTCGGGTTATGGTTGGACACTATGAGTTTAGTCCGTGATACCTTCCGTGACAGGACATTCCTGTCAAAGCTCTTTAAACTTGCATTTCCCATCGCGCTTCAGGCAATGCTGCTTTCCTGTGTTGCCGCATCTGATACGATCATGCTAGGCTCCCTGGAGCAGAATGCGATGTCGGCTGTTTCCCTTGCATCACAGATACAGTTCGTTCAGAACATGATCGTCACAGGCGTTGTTTCCGCATTCCAGATCCTCGGTGCCCAGTATGCGGGTAAGCGTGATAAGGATACGCTTAACAGGCTTCTCTGCATGAGCCTCAGGACGTGTGCCGTCGTGAGTCTCCTGTTCTCACTTCTGTGCTTCCTCTGTCCATCTTCACTCATGCGTATTTTCACGAATGAGGAGGCACTCATCGCAATCGGTGAAGGTTATCTCAGAATTGCTTCTGTTTCCTATCTCATAGCAGGCATTACCCAGTGTCTTCTGGCTCTCATAAAGCTTGGAGCAAATACTGCCGTCGTTGCACGCATCAGCGGGGTAGCGGTACTCATGAACATAGGTCTTAACTGTGTATTCATCTTCGGCCTCTTCGGCTTTCGGGCAATGGGAGTTGCAGGTGCTGCCCTGGCAACGGTTTCGGCAAGGGTGGTGGAGCTTGTGCTTTCCGTCATATTTGCCTGGAGGGATGATTTCATCCATCCTGACTTAAGTAAGGTGTTTTCATTCAGTAAGGAGCTTTCACTGGATTTCATCCGACAGCTCCTGCCCCTGATGGGTGCATATCTTCTCTGGACAATCGGGTTCACGTCCTACTCGGCATTCATGGGCCACATGGGTGTCGATGCGGC
The DNA here is from genome assembly GCA_051885075.1 of Bullifex sp. GTDB lineage: Bacteria > Spirochaetota > Spirochaetia > Sphaerochaetales > Sphaerochaetaceae > Bullifex. Next base: position 256 of record JBJEWN010000431.1, on the reverse strand, counting down.
TGCGGCCAATTCCGTTGCTTCCGTGGTAAGGAGCATGGTGAGCAGCTTCATGAAGGGCCTTGCGGGAGGTGCTGCCATAATGGTCGGCTATGAGCTGGGACAGGGACACCTTGAGAGGGCAGGAACCTATGGTGACAGACTTGTGTTCCTTTCCGTGATCTGCGGCATCCTTTCAGGACTTATGATACTCGGATCGATTCCTCTTGCGCTTTCAGTCGTTAAACTGAGTCCGGGGGCAGTGCAGGATTTCATCACT
>JBJEWN010000430.1:0-1821 GCA_051885075.1 Bullifex sp. | reverse complement strand
GTGCTGACATTTTCCATAATCCTTCATGAGGACAGGGCAGTGCTGGTTGACTACCACGTCAGGTTCAACGATCCTGCATCGCAGGCACTCATCCCTCTTATAAAGAATGACATAGTCGAGCTGCTCGATGCGATCAGGGATGACAGGATTTCGGATGTGGAACTGAAGGTAAGCAATGAAAGCAGTGTTGCAGTTGTAATAGCGTCTGAAGGATATCCGATGAATCCGGTATGCGGGAAACATGTTAACATGAAACAGGGCTATCTGGTCTACAACATGCTTCACAGGCTTCCCCTTGTATTCACCGGTGCCGTCAGCGGAAATGATACGGCCTCCCTCACCACTACCGGCGGAAGGTGTTTCACCTTCGTCGGACGGGGCAAAAACATAAAAGCGGCAAACGAAAACGCTTACCGCCTGATTGATTCAGTATCGATTGATGGTTCATGGTACCGTGATGACATCGGAATCCAGTTCTTCATCAACGACTCTGATGATTAGTCCTTCTGTATTCGTAAAGCAGTATTCCCGCAGCCACGGACACGTTAAGTGAATCGATGTGGCCGTGCATCGGTATGCTTGTGATGTAATCACAGTTCTTCCTGACAAGCTGACTGATTCCGTCGCCTTCCGATCCCATAACTATCACCGATCGCTTCGAGAACTTCTCCTCATAGGAGCTGGTTCCCGACATGTCCGCACCGTACACCCAGAAGCCGTTCTCCTTGAGATACGAAATCTCGCGGGAAAGGTTGGTTACCACTGACATCTTCACATACTGGGCAGCACCTGAAGACACCTTCTGCACTGTCTCATTGGCCTGTACGCTCCTGCGCTCAGGTATTATGACAAGATCGACGCCGAACTGATCAGCGGAGCGGAGTATCGCACCGAGATTGTGAGGATCGGTAATGCCGTCCAGCACCAGGACAAGTGCACCGTCATCTTCCCCCAGCCCCTCGCAGAATTCCTCAACGCTCACTTCCGTTATTCGGGAGGATCCCTTTCTGGGACCGCCCAGGTCAAGCAGGGCTCCCCTGTGATCAATACCGGGGGCCATGCGGTCCATTTCCTGTTTTGATATCTTCCTGACTGCAACCTTTCCCGTAAGGCGTGCCTTTCTGTCAAGTTCCTCATTGCGCTCCTTCTCACCCCTTACAAGGTAAAGTGTTGATCCGTGAGCGGCCTTCTTCAAACCTTCCTCTATTGCATGGAAGCCGTAAATCTTTTCACCCATAATGAATGAACGTTACCCTTTAAAATGCCGGAGCGTCAAGACTCATACAAGGCGCAGGAATGCACCCCACCCGCTGTAGCCGTCATACGCGGGATACAGCGGTGTCTGATAAAAGAGTCCGAGTTCCATTGTCCAGGATCCGGCGACGCGCCATCCCAGCGAACCTTCAGGCCTTATCATGAGGCCGTTGTGAACCAGGTTGTACACACCCGGGTTTGAGGAAAGCATCAGCCACTGCTGATACCACCCCGTGTTGATCCCGAGGCTCACGCTGAAACGTCCAAGCTCATAGGTCTTAACCTTGAAGGAAAGACCTGCCTCCCCAAGTTCCTCCGCCACGGCAAGACGTCCTGTGTCGGAGCCCAGCGGTCTGAAAAGGTGCGCATAGCGAAGGTATGCTGAAATGGTGACGGTATCCACCCTGATACCCATGTCCCACGTTCCGCCCACAGTCGGATAGCCGAAAAGCATTACCGTTTCCACATAAGCATGGGATGAAAGCGATACGTCCATGTCTGCGCGGAAGTAATCACCGGCAAAGAGCGAACATGAAAGAACCATGCATAATACCAGTATCATCAAAA
>JBJEWN010000429.1:0-1823 GCA_051885075.1 Bullifex sp. | reverse complement strand
GGGGGTGGCTGATATCTGATGGCTTTGATCACCTAAATTTTAACCGCACAGGTCGTTTTTTTTTCGAGTTTGACGGCACCCTGCTGTCTGAAGATGTAACTGCCGAACTTACGCTTGAGAAAACGGATTACTATCCGCCCGTCCTGGATATTTCAGCATCCGGAGGTTTCACTGTCACTGCGGAAGGTGAGAGCGGCTATATTGTCATCCCGTTCAGGACAGGATGTGACATGAAGATCAGTGATGACTCTAGGTGGGAATACTGCCCGCTGACCCTTGAGACGGTGCCGAATACGAAAGGAAACTATGGAAACTGCCTGAGGCCCACAATGGAAAAGAGGGCCAGCTATCTGAAAATATTCAGATATACAGGATGCGAGGAGGGCACCGTGCTGGGCTCGGTCACCGAAGGCACCTCTCAGTCGGTTCACTCCCACATCGTTTTTGATTATGACCGCGGTGAGTATGTATGTCAGGACAGCAGCTGCGGACAGGTAATGAATATTGCTTTCTTCACTCAGAAATACATAACTGACTGCTATGGAGGAGAGCTCACGGCCATGGATGTAAACTCAAATGCCTGGATCACGGATAAGTACGGGGTACTGAAAATCAGGAAGGACGGGCCATGTGCACCTGACTGTAAGTTACCGTTCACCCACAGTACAACGGGAAACATGGATGGCAGTGCCGTTTCGACATCCATGTGGAACGAAAATGACAAGTCGAGTCAGATCAGCGTGACTTTCAGGGAGCTTTTCTATGAGGGCGGGAAGCTTGTGAAGGTTATCAGTGATGTTAAGCTTTTTTCGGGTATATCGGAGTTTTCTGTATATAAGAATGTGGTATTTGCTGCCGGTACTCATGAGCATCAGTTTGTTCTGAACGGCAATATCCTTCACTGTGATTCGTGTTCCCTTTCGCTCAATGCCATCCTGTTCACATGCACATCTTCAAGCATCCCCGTATCAGTTGAAGGACTTATGGAAGGTGAATATGCAAGCTTTTACGGTAAGGACGGTCTCTTCCTGATAAACAGACTTCAGAATACGGACTCTTATGTGTTTTCAGGGGGGCAGGAAGGCTTTATGGTCGTGATAGCGGCGCCTGTTGGAACAGAACCGGTCATCAGGGAAGAAAACGGTATCTACCGGATATCACTGAAACGTCCCTGACAGAGGTACAGGCCGAGCACCGCGTTGAATATCACGGCAGAGAAGGTACTCAGACGCTCAAAGAGACCGAACACCGAAGGTGGCAGAAGACCCGTTCCGACCGGACCTGCCACCATCATGATAAGCGCTGCAAGTGCCCATTTCCCAAGGGAAGGAAGACCTGCCTTTGATGATGCGACAAGCATTATGAGGGATGCAAGCGAAAGGACAACCACTGCAACCGTAACCGCGAGGTGCATGAATTTCTGGAAACACATTCCGTCATCCCCGCTGAACCAGGGAAACATCTCATATCCTGCCACGCATACCCATTCCATTACCATGAAGCATGTGATGCCCGCCCTGAAAATCCTTACTTCCGATTTTTTCGATGCAATGAAGACCAGAGTGGCGCATACGACGGAGCAGGGTCCGAAAAGTGCGTTGAGCTGGTTTGCAAGTGCCTGTGAGGACGCTCCGTCAGCTGAAAGCTCGCTCACTGCCATCGTCATCCAGTCATATCCAGGATAGGCAGACGGAGAGATAACCACCATGGCCGTGTACGAAAGCAGCGCCAAGAGTCCTGTAAGCCCCATTATCCTGAATGTTTTTTCCATTGTTTACATAAAGTAGCAAGAAAGCTTCTGTCCCTTTAGGGCGGATGATGAA
>JBJEWN010000428.1:0-7194 GCA_051885075.1 Bullifex sp. | reverse complement strand
GGGTGTCTTTGCATTTTCCCCCACATTCTACATGGACTTCATCTTCGGACGCCTCTACTACAGCCTGATGGTGACTCCTTCATCATACTCACTCTCCAAGGCGGAGTGGGAGGACAGGGAATTAAGGCGGGTTGAACTTGATGTACCGTTAAGCGCGAAAAAGGATGTCATCAACTTCCTGAACTTCAACTCCCTTCCGGAAAACTCCACGTATCTTTACCACCACTACGAGGATAACTGCGCGACAAGGATAAGGGACTTATACGATGCTTCCACCAACGGAGAGTTCAGAGCGTGGGCTGAAGGGATAAGCACGGGAAAATCATACCGCGATTACACCACTGAAATAATGTACAGGAATTTTCCGGTGAACTGGACACTTAATTTCCTTCAGGGACCCTCGATTGATGATAAACTGACGCTCTGGGAAGCATGCTTCCTTCCGGACGTTCTGGAAGAGGCCATAACGGAGTTCTCCGGTTCTGAAAGCAAGGTTCTTTACGAAAGCACCCGGGAAAAGGGAAACCATAAAGGAAACCTGATCATCGAATCATTTCTCGCAGGTCTCATTGCAGCGTCATTCCTTATATATACCCATAAATGCCACAGGAGGATCTGGGGACTTCTGATGTCACTCATCCTGATCTTCCTGACGGTTCTCTCCTCAGTGCTTATCTTCATGATGTGCTTCTCAAACCATGACGTGACATATTTCAACGAGAACATCGTGATATGCAGTCCCGTGCTGTTAATAGCCCTCTGTTCATCACTCAGGACTCTCTTCGGGAAAAAAGGAAGAGAGGCAGCGCTCTGCCTCTCCGTCCTTAGGGTTTACTTTTATCTCACACTTGCCCTTCTCGTTGCAAAAGGTCTTTTCATGGGAGCACTCTGTCAGGACAATATAGCCCAGATTCTCCTTCTGCTGCCCATATACGCAACCGGACTCAGGAAACGATCTTAGTTCCCGCACCATGATAAAGCGCATCGTACAGATGTGCGGGATCGGTGATGAGACCTGTTCCGCCGGTGGAGGAAACGAAGTCCCTGACAGCCTGAATCTTGGGAAGCATCGAACCGGGTGCGAAGTGACCTTCGCCGATGTACTTTTCAAGTTCGTCAACCGAAACTTCCGTTAGTTCCTTCTGGTCGGGCTTTCCGTAGTTCAGGCATACCTTCTCAACCGCTGTTGAGATGACGAAGAGATCGGCCTTAAGGTCCTTTGCCAGGATTGCGGCAGCAAGGTCCTTGTCGATCACGGCTTCCTTACCCTGAATGGCACCGTTTTCATCACGCACGACGGGAATTCCTCCGCCGCCTGCGGCGATGACGATGATATTGCTGTCAAGAAGTGTCTTTATTGTGTCAAGCTCAACGATTCTCTTCGGCTTCGGGGATGCCACAACCCTTCTGAAGCCGCGCCCCGCATCCTCCATTATGCTCCAGCCGTCCTTTTCCTTATGCTCAAGCGCTTCTTCCTCGCTCATGAATGAACCTATCGGCTTTGTCGGGTTCTGGAATGATTTATCTGCGGGATCGACCTCAACCTGTGTGACAACGGTTACGACGCTTTCCTTAAGGCCAAGGGATGAAAACTCATTGTCCAGTGCCCTCTGAAGCTGATATCCGATGGCTCCCTGGGTATCGGCAACGCAGCTGTCAAGCGGTACGGTATGAAGGATGTTCTTGGCATACTCTGCCCTGCGGAGGATGTATCCCACCTGCGGGCCGTTGCCATGGGCTATGACTACCCTGTGACCCTCCTTTACAAGTCTTGCTATGTGATGACAGGTCTTTGCCGCAGCTTCGTACTGGGCAGATACCGTTACGTGCTTACTGTCCTCGATCAGGGAATTTCCCCCGATGGCTATTACGATCAATTTGGAATCCATATTCACCTCTTGGCTATATCATAGCACTTATGCAACAAAATGCAACAATTATTTTATCCTGTCCACAGACCAGAGGATTCCGGCCTCTCTCAATTCGTCAATTGCGACACTAGTCTAAAACACTTTATTCATTTATCTTTGTGAGCAGAGGATTATTAATGGATTTGGATACATTTCTGCAGGATCCCAAGGTCCTGCCTACCACCCTTCTCATCCTACCCCTTGCAGTGAAACCCATGTTCCCCGGACTCTTCTGTCCGATCATGGTCACGGGCGAGCGGGATATGGAAACCGTCAATCAGGCAATTGCGGGGGGCGGTATAATAGGAACACTCCTGGAAAAGGAGAATCCGGACGGCGGGGAGAGAACTCCTGAAGACCGATTCCACAGTGTCGGCACGATGTGCAGGATACTCAAATCGATCAAACTCCCCGACGGCGGAGTAAATCTGTATGTGGCAACACAGAACCGCTTCAGGGTGGAGTCATTTGCCGTGAACGGCAATGTGACTGTTGCCAATGTCACATATCTCAGGGATAAACCATACGACAGGGAAAGAATTCAGGCCTGGGTGCGCTCCCTGATGGAGGAGCTCAAAACACTGAGCGGAAGGCTTCCCATGCTCAGTGATGAGAACAGGCTTAACCTTGTCAACATCGAGGATCCCTCGAAGTTTGCCGACTACATGGCATCGATTCTTTCGATTGAGGGTTCAAAGCTTCAGAAGATACTTGAGGAACTGGACGTCAGGAAGAGGATCGAGGCAATTCTCTTCCACATTGAGGAAGAAAAGAGAATCCTTCAGATACAGGGTTCCATCAGGGAACATGTCAACAAGAAGCTGGAAAAGAGTCAGAGGGATTACTTTCTGCGCGAGGAGCTGAGACAGATTCAGAAGGAACTGGGCATCGTTCAGAGCAAGACCGATCTCGTCGAGAAGCTTAAGCAGGATCTGGACAGGCTGAACCTCAAAGGTGAAGCGAAGGAAACCGTGGACAACGAGTACGCCCGCTTCTCAACCCTCGAGCCCAGTTCGCCTGAATATGCCCTCTCACTGAATTACCTTCAGACGATCGCAGCCCTCCCCTGGAAGGATGAACCATTCAGGGACTATGACATGGCAAAGGCAAAAAAAATCCTTGACACCGAGCATTACGGACTTGATGAAGTCAAGGACCGTGTCCTTGAGTTCCTGGCAGTGAGAAAAAGAAAACAGGATACGAAGGGTGCCATCATCTGTCTCGTCGGTCCTCCTGGAGTCGGTAAGACCAGCATCGGTCTTTCGATCGCAAGGGCGATCGGAAAAAAGTGCTACCGCTTCAGCGTCGGCGGCATGAAGGATGAGGCTGAGATCAAAGGCCACAGGAGGACCTATGTGGGTGCCCTTCCCGGAAAGATCATCCAGGGACTTAAGATAGTGAAGACAAAGAGTCCTGTCTTCCTCATCGATGAAATCGACAAGATGGGCGAAAGCTATCAGGGAGACCCGGCATCGGCTCTGCTTGAGGCCCTGGACCCCGAACAGAACAGGGAATTCCGTGACCGATATCTTGACCTCCCCTTCGACATATCGCAGGTGCTATTCATCGTGACCGCAAACACACTGGATACCATCCCATCCCCCCTTCTGGACAGGATGGAGATAATCGAGCTTTCGGGCTACACGTCAAACGAAAAGCTCAATATCGGAAAGAAGTACCTCCTTCCGAAGAGTCTTGAGAAGAACGGACTGGGGAAAAAGGATGTGAAGTATCCTGCAAAAAGTCTTCTGAAAATCGCGGAAGGCTATGCCAGGGAAGCCGGAGTCAGGAACTTCGAGAAGGCTCTGGACAGGATCAACAGGAAGATCGCAAGGGCATCCCTTACAGAGGAAGGCTTTGAGTTCCCGGTCACCGTCGATGATGACATGATCGTGAAGTACCTGGGTAAAGCACCGTTCAGCGATGATGAAATCAAGAAGGCGGACAAGATCGGTACCTCAATCGGACTTGCCTGGACAAGCATGGGCGGGGATACCCTTCTGATCGAGGCAGAGGACTATCCCGGTAAGGGAGAACTCTCCATCACGGGTCAGCTCGGTGATGTCATGAAGGAATCGGTGAACATCGCCTGGACATACCTTAAGAGGGAGGCCGTGAGGCGTGGCATTGATTACTCTTTCTTTGAGCGCTCAAACGTGCACCTCCACATTCCTGAAGGGGCAACACCCAAGGACGGACCGTCCGCGGGCATCACTCTCACAGTGGCACTCTACTCACTCCTTACAGGTCAGGTGATGAGAAGTTCCCTTGCAATGACGGGAGAACTTACGCTCACCGGACAGGTAATGCCCATAGGAGGTCTCAAGGAAAAGGTCCTGGCAGCCAAGAGGAACCATATTGACACTATCATAATCCCATGGGGAAACCGGAATGACCTGGATAAACTTACCGATGAAGTCAAGAGTTGCATCACCTTCCTGCCCGTGAAGGACATGCAGGAAGTGCTTGCAATCAGCTTTCCTGAAGACACTCATAAGCGCATGAGCGATGAGGAATTCAGAGCCTGGGAGGAAGCAAAGGCTCAGGAAGACAGGGCAAAGGCGGAAAACAATGACCTGAAGGAGCTGCTTGCCGAGCTCGTGAAGAGGAGCGTCTGATGGCTGTCGAACTGCTCTCACCTGCCGGTAATGCGGCAAAGCTCAGGACAGCCATCAACTACGGTGCGGATGCCTGCTACATGGGACTTTCCAGATACTCCCTCAGGAAAAATGCCGGAAACTTTGAGGAAAGTGAACTGGAGGAAGTCAGAAGGATAAAGGAAGAAACGGGTACAAAGCTGTACTGCACGATGAACATCCTCTTTTCCGAAGAGCAGATTCAGGATGTGAAAACCCTGCTTCCAACCCTTAAGGACAGCCCTTTTGATGCTTTCATCATCACCGATCTCGGGCTGGTACCGCTCTTTAAGAAGTACCTGCCCGAAAAGGCACTTCACCTCTCAACCCAGGCCAGCTGCATCAACAGTGAAAGTGCCAGGATGTACCATAATCTGGGCTTTGAGCGCGTCATCCTCGGCCGTGAAGCTTCCCTTGATGACATAAAGCGCATAAAGGACGCGGTTCCCGAACTTGAGCTTGAAGCGTTCGTTCACGGCGCGATGTGCATGAGCTACTCCGGACGCTGCCTCCTTTCCTCATTCCTTACGGGAAGGAGTGCGAATCAGGGGGACTGCTCCCACACCTGCCGCTGGAACTATAAACTTCACTATGCGCTTGAAGAAGAGGAACGCCCCGGCGTTTACTACCCTATAGAGGAAGATGAGTCAGGCTATACCACCATCCTTTCAAGCAAGGACCTTTGCATGATCGACCACCTGGATGATCTGGAGAAGGCAGGGCTTTCATCACTGAAGATCGAAGGCAGGATGAAGAGCATCTACTACGTTGCTGTCGTGACCCGGGCATACAGGAAGGCCCTTGACCATGATCCCGAATGGATGAAGTACAGGGAGGATCTTTTCAACGTCTCCCACAGGGAGTATGCGACTGGATTCTTCTACGGACGTGACAGTGATGACGGTGCGATAAACCGTCCGACCAGCTACGGCTACAGAAGGGAGTACATGTACCTGGGCTCCGTGCTTGAGGAACTTGGTAACGGGAAGTACCTCATCGATGTCAGGAACCAGATCAGGGTCGGGAAAAGCCTTGAATACATAGGTCCCGACATGCTCTTCGTAAGGGATGATTCCTTCACGCTTACAGATGAGAACGGAGAACCGATCGAAAAGCTTGACCACTGCAGGAAAGGCTTTCTCCATACATCCATCCCCCTGAAAAAAGGTTATATTCTGAGAAGCGAATCCGACGTAAAGGAAGTCAGATGAGTGTAAGGCGGCATCTGCCGCCTCTGTCATATATTCCTGTAATGCTGAAAACTGCAATCCTATATTTATTTTCTGCATGAAAACATTATTTTTTTGTATATAAACAGAAAATCCCTCAATATTACAGCTCTTTTCTGCGATTTTACTTGATTTACTTCAAACATATGTTAGGATGATAACGTAGACTTCAGAACAGGAGGTATGATTATGACCTTACATCAGCAGCTGGAAGACCAGTACAAGGTTTATCTTGAGGAATCAAAAAGATTCGAGGAAAAAGGCATCAAAGCCAGTGCAACCAGGGCCAGAAAGGCTCTTGCCGAAATGAGCAGACTCTGCAAGGAGCGGAGAGCTGAGATTCAGGAAGCCAGGGAGAAGCTGGAAGACTGAAACCAAAGGGTAGATGGGAAAAAACAGGCTGTCCCGAAGGACAGCCGATAACTGACGGGACAGGCTTTTCGGGCCTGTCCTTCTTTGTATCAGAGGGTTCTGAGGAGTGCTATATGCTCCACTGCCTTGGCAATGACTTCCTCGAATTCAGCCTTCTTGGCCTTCTCCTTTGCAATTGCCTCGGGCTTTGCATTCTTAACGAACTGCTCGTTTGAAAGCTTTCTGTTGCTGCCTTCCAGGTTCTTCTCAGCCTTGGCAATCTCATTTTCCAGCTTCTTTATCTCAGCATCCACATCGATCGCCTCACGGACGAATGTGAACACTTCAAAACCGAGGGCTGAGGATGGGAATGCCTTTGAAGTATCGACTGAACCGTCACTGTCGATCTCAAGGGTTCCTGCACCCATGAAGGAAGCCATCATCGCCTTTTCACTTTCAAAGACGTCCTTCGCATCAAAATCCTCACCGGTGCGTATGACGACATGGAGCTTCTTCTCCGGCGCGATCGAAAGCTTGCTCCTTACGGCCCTGACGATCCTGACCGCTTCCTGGATTTCAGAAACAAGCGCTGCCTCTGATGCAAAATCAAACGCATCATCGATCACGGGATAATCCTGACTGATGAGCATGCCCTTATTGTTGGGAAGCTTCTGATAGATTTCCTCAGTCACGAATGAGAGGAAGGGATGCATCATCCTCATTGACTTCTCAAGCACATCCATCATGATCGATGAGGCAAGATCCTTCTCCTCATCGCTGCCATGAAGGAGTCTCATCTTGCCAGCCTCAATGTACCAGTCGCAGAAGTCATTCCAGAAGAATGAATAGACTGCCTGTGCAGCTTCATTGAAGCGGTAACCGCCCATTGCCTTGTTGATGGTGTCGATGGCACTCTTCATCTGGTGGTAAATCCACTTGTCCATGAGGGTAAGCTTATCAGGAGTTATCTCAACAAGGTTCCTGCCTTCAAGGTTCATGAGGAGGAATCTGGTTGCATTCCAGATCTTGTTGGCAAAGCGGGAACCCATTTTGAATGAATCCATGTCA
>JBJEWN010000427.1:0-1834 GCA_051885075.1 Bullifex sp. | reverse complement strand
TAGGTGCAGGTTTATTATCTCTATCTATGATTTAACCCACCATAAACAGCGAAAGCCCCAACTGTTCAGCTTAACTGTCTATGCTGCAACTATCTGTATTATAAATAAAACTGCAATTCATCATCCGCCCTAAAGGGACGCAAGCTTTCTTGCTACTTTATGTAAATCGTATTCATGCGCCCCCATTCGGTCAAGCCATCATTACCTGCGCCGAACTGCCCGGTACAGCACTAAGGCAAGAATCAGGGAAAGTACATCCGCAACCGGCTGTGCCCATATGAGTCCTTTTTCATCAAAGAAGTACCCCAGTATGAAAAGTGCGGGTATGTAGATAAGCCCCTGCCTTGATATGTTCACCACAAGTGATTCCACAGCAGCACCCGCTGCCTGAAGTGCATTTGTAAGCACGTAGAAAACACCGAAAAGGAAGCTGGTTGAAAGCAGGATCCGGGAAAAGGAAACACCATAACCAAAGGCTTTTTCATCCGTCAGGAATACACTCACGATCGTATCGGTGAAGAGGTAACAGAACACTGTGAGGAATGTACTGAGCAGAAGTGCGAAAACAAGTGAGAACTTCAGCACACGATCATGCCGCTCTCTCTTTCCTGCCCCGATCGAGTACCCGAGAAGCGGCTGAACACCCTGCCCGAGCCCGATGCATACCATTCCGGTCATCATCGTAACCTTCATCGCAACCCCCGCACCGGCTACGGCCATGTCACCGTATGCCGCCATGCGGCTGTTCATGATGATCTGAGAAATGCTCATGGTAAGGGACCCGAGGGCAGCCGGAATTCCGATTGAAAGCACTCCTGATGCCACCTTATCCTTAACCGTGAACTTCCTGATACTGACGGAAAGCATGGACTTACCGCGAAGGAAGAACACGATATAATAAAGCGCTCCTGCCACATTGCCGATTACCGTTGCAATTGCGGCTCCCGCGATATCCATGTGCATACCCAGGATCATGATGGGATCAAGGATGATGTTGATGAGGTTTCCGATAAGCTGTCCCATCATTGCCCTTCCCGACGGACCTTCCGCCCGCAGAACATTGGAATAGCAGTTTGAGATCAGGACGAAGGGCCCTGAAAAACTCACGATGACAAGATACGTCTTCGCATACTCCCACGTATCGGGACTTGCCCCGATGAGGTTAAGCACACTGTCAATGCATAGAAGGAACAGTACAGCCATGAGAGTACCGGTCACGGCGCATCCCCACATGCAGAATGAGCATACCTTTTTGGCATACTCACGTCTTCCCTGCCCCATAGCCCTTGATATCACCGATGTTCCACCTGCCCCGAACACCGTACCCAAAGCCATGAAGATCAGGAATACGGGAGTTGCCAGCGATACCGCTGCAACCTGCAGCGCATCATGGGTCTGCCCGATGAAGAAAGTATCCGCAAGGTTGTAGATCAGCACCATGAGCATCGCGGCCATGGCCGGAAGCGCATTGGCAAGCACCGCTTTCGGCACCGGTGCATTTTCCAATACCTCCATTGAATTATCTGTTTTCATGAAGTAACCCTCCAATATTCAACAGCATGCTATCGATATAAAAAAAATGAAACACATTTCATAAACTAATCATTTTACATTTTCAAGGACACGTGAAATTAGGGATTTAAGCTGAATCTTTTCCTCTTCGGAAAAACCTCTGGTTATCAGCTCTTCCGTGTCACTCATGTTCCGCTCCGCCCTCTTGGAGCATAACCTGAAAAACACCAAGACCTACACCCTGACCATCATCAACGAGAGCATGTAATTGCGCACGTTTTCGGGCGCGGCTGCAAGGCCGCGCCTTTTTTCGCATTTTCTC
>JBJEWN010000426.1:0-7236 GCA_051885075.1 Bullifex sp. | reverse complement strand
TGTAGAAGCTGTCACGGAATGTTTCCTTTATGATTCTGTTAATCTCGGACACAGTAAGGGGTGTGTCAGAGAGTGCCGTATCGATGTTCATGTATTAAGATTACTCCGCTTTCTTTTCCTTCTGCAACCAGAAACCGTAGAGAATGAAGAGGATGGCAAACGGGAAAACGGTCCAGAATGGAAGGTAATATGTACCTCTGATCAGGAATGCAAGCCCTGCAGCGGATGCGGGTATGACGATGTATTTCTCCCTGTTATGAAATGCTGTAAGAAGACATGCTGCACTCACCATCAGGCAGGCCCTTGCAATAAGGCTGTCAGTGGGCAGCGTCATTATCATGATGGCTGCAAAGAAAGGATTCAGGATGTACAGCTTCCTTGTGAATATGATTATTGCAAGCAGTGAAATGATTCCGGATGCCGCCAGGGGAATCAGTGAGTCCTGAAGAAAGCACGAAAAGAGTCCGTTAAGGGCCAGAAAGGCAAGCATCGGGGATGACGTCTTCCTGAAACGGTCGGAAAATGAAAGAAGCAATATATGGATTACTGCAAAAAAAACCAGCTTTATCATATCAAAAAATAATGCTGTCCTGAGGGGACAGCATCGACCTGAGTCGCAAAAAAACTCACGCCTCTTCGATAGCACCTGTGGGGCAGACGCCTGCACATGTACCGCAGTCAAGGCACTTGTCGGGATCGATTGAATAGATATCGCCCTCGGAGATTGCCTCTGCAGGACATTCACCTGCACAGGTTCCGCAGGCAACGCATGAGTCTGTGATTCTGTAAGCCATTGTAGTACTCCTTACCAAAATAGATGGTTAAAGTATAGTTAGCCTGACGCGACTGAGTCAAGGTGAAATTTGACTATATTTGTACCTCCGGCGGTGGTTCACTTAACGCCCTCTATCTGATAAAATCCGCTGGTTATGAAGAAACTAGTGATAGCTGAAAAGCCTTCAGTTGCCAGGGAGATTGCAAAAACCCTGGGCGCCTTTGAGCGCGGTTCCGGTTATATCGAAGGACCGGCCCATATCGTGACATGGGCTCTCGGACATCTTGTGGAACTCTGTGATCCCGCACATTACAGTGAAAGGTGGAAGAGATGGAGCATGAAGGAGCTCCCGATGCTCCCTGAGACACTTGATCAGGAAGTCATTGAATCGTCAAAGGAACAGTTTGACAATATTGCAGCACTTTTCACCCGCAGTGACATCTCCTCCGTTGTGATTGCAACCGATGCCGGACGGGAGGGTGAGCTTGTCGCCCGATGGATTTTAAAGCTCTGCGGCTGGAAGGGCGAAACGCTCAGGCTCTGGATCAGCAGTCAGACCGAAAAGGCGATAAAGGAGGGCTTTGCCCATCTCGAAAGTGCCTCTCTTTATGATAATCTCTACCATGCGGCAGAGGCCCGCAGCGCGGCAGACTGGTATGTGGGCATGAATGTTTCCCGTGCCCTTACATGCCATTATGATGCCCGCCTTTCTGCAGGACGTGTCCAGACACCGACACTGGCACTTATGACGAAGAGGGAGGAAGAAAGGGAAGCCTTCCTCGGTGCCGGGTACTATACCGCCCGTGCCGATTTCGGTCTTTTCAGTGCATCCTACTATCCTGAGGATAACTCAGTAAGATTTACGGATAAGGAAACAAAGGAATTCTTTGAAAACGGCTTTGAGGGAAGCACCGGAAGGGTTGTTTCCATGGTTAAGGAAGAGAAGGAGGAAAAACCTCCTCTTCTTTATGACCTGACGGAACTGCAGAGGGATGCAAACCTTACCTACGGTTTTTCCGCAAAGGAAACCCTTGACACGCTCCAGCGTCTTTACGAAGTTCATAAGATAGTGACATATCCCAGAACCGATTCCCGCTATCTGACTGCGGACATCGTGCCGACCCTTCGTGACAGGGTCAGGGCACTGGAGAATACTCAGTTTGCCGTCACAGGCAGGGATTACCTTGAGTCAGGCTTCGATTTCGACACTGAGCGCTACTGCCAGGAGGCGCTGGTTACCGACCACCATGCAATCATTCCGACGGAAGAAACCGTCCGTCCGGAAAAACTCTCGGCAGACGAGGAAAAGCTCTGGCGTCTCATTGCCATGAGGTTCCTGGAAGCACTCTCTTCTTCCTATATATATACGACAACTACCTGTACCATAGACGTGAAGGGCAGACTCTTTAAGACAAGACTTACCCTGCCTGTGAGGAAGGGATGGAGAAAGGTTGCCTCCGAGGCAGGCCTGAGAAGCACTGCCGCTGCGGAAAACCTCGATGATTCCTTTGCCCTCTTACGCATGAAGGAAGGGGACGAGGTAAAGGCAGAGGGTATTACCGTAAAGGAAAATACCACGACACCTCCTGAAAGATACACCGATGCCACATTGCTTTCCGCAATGGAGCATGCGGGACGCTTTGTTGAGGATCGCGAAATAAAGGGGCATCTTTCAAACGGACTCGGTACCCCTGCGACCAGGGCAGACATAATCGAAAAGCTCGTCCAGAACAGCTACGTGGTCAGGGACGGGAAATACTTCGTTCCGACAGCCAAGGGGCGCGAGGTCGTAAGACTTGCTCCCAAAGTCCTGCAGTCGGCAGAACTCACCGGAATCTGGGAAGGAAGGCTCGATGCAATAAGCAGGGGCCTTGAAAGTCAGGAAGTATTCATTAAGGACATTAAGCAGATGGCTTCCGGACTTGTGGATGAAGTAAGGAACTCTTCACTTGTCTTCGATCCTCATTTTCCTGACGGAAAAAAATGCCCGCACTGCGGAGGCGAGATGATGAAGAGCATTGCCGTTGACGGCTCAGTCCACTACATCTGTCAGCGCCTTTCATGCTGCTATGAGATAAGGGAAGTGAAGGTCCCCGTCGACACCTCGGCCCTTAACAAAGTTAGGAAAGCTCCCGAATTCACAGCTTCCGGCAAGGTAAAGGTAGTGATTAAAAAATCTGCCGTAAGGCTTCCGAAGACCGTTTACGAAACACGCACCGAGGTTGTCCGTGAGAGTAAGAAAGCTTTCAGACCGCAGCGGGATGAGCGCCGTGAAGATGTGAGACGCCACTCATTCACATCTTCCGATTCCGGAGGGGGAACTTTTGCGGATTTTCTGAAACAGTCTGAGAGGAGAGCAGAGGAGCGAAGGAGAAAGAAGAAGTAAGTTTGTTATATATATAACAAATTGTTAATATATAGACATAATACTGATTATCTGATATAGTCGTTTTCCATGAACATCGCTATAGTAGGTTTTGGAAGGATGGGAAGGAAGATTTACGAAAAAGCGGTTCTTTCTTCCCATGAGGTTGTATCGGTAACAGACAGTTTTTCATCCGATCCCATGGTCACTGCCCGTGAGATAACTGCGGAGGGCATCGGCGTGGCAGACTGCGTCATAGATTTTTCCTCACCTGATGCAGCTGTCGGCAATATAATGAAATACGTTGATATCGGCGTTCCGGCCGTAATAGGCACGACAGGCTGGACAGGTCGCCTTGATGAGGTAAGGAAGTATGTGATGGGGAAAAACGGCGCCATTCTCTGGTCCGGGAACTTCTCGATCGGGGTGGCTGCGACACTTAAGATCGTATCCTTTGCTTCCGCGCTGATGAACGCGCTTCCTTCCTACGATGCAGCGGTTTTCGAGACCCACCACCGCATGAAGGCTGACAGCCCTTCAGGAACTGCACTGATGCTTGCCGGGGAGGTAGTCAGGAACCTTGACAGGAAGAGTACTGTCGATGCCGAGTGCCAGCACTCGAAGATCGGTGATGATGTGCTTCACCTTTCCTCGCTCAGGGTCGGAAGCGTGCCCGGTACACATGAAGTGATTTTTGACAGTGATGTCGACACGATAACGATCAGGCATGAGGCCAGAAGCAGGGACGGATTTGCCACAGGTGCCGTAAGGGCTGCCGAGTGGCTGACTGAGGAGGACCGTAAAGGTCTTTTCTCAATGGATGATTTCATAAACAGTTTACTTGGAGTATAAAAGAAAGATGAAAAGCAGGAATTTGTTCAGAGGAGTGTTCACTGCACTCATAACGCCTTTCACTGATTACGGCACCGTTGATTACGCCGCCCTTGAGAGGATTGTCAATTTTCAGATTGAGAGCGGAATAGACGGCCTTGTTCCGTGCGGAACCACAGGTGAAAGCCCATGCCTTTCCCATGAGGAGCATGACAGGGTCATAGCTCAGACGATCAAGTTCGCAGCAGGCCGTGTACCCGTCATCGCAGGCACCGGTTCCAATGCCACCAACGAAGCGATAAGGTTAAGCCAGCATGCCGAGGATGCAGGTGTCGATGCGGTCCTGCTGGTAAATCCCTACTACAACAAACCCAATCAGGAGGGACTCTACCGTCACTTCCGTGCAATTGCGGACAGTGTCAGCGTACCGTGCATACTTTACAACATCAAAGGACGCACCGGCGTCAATCTTGAAACGGACACTCTGCTCCGTCTCGTCAATGACTGCCCGAACATATATGCGGTCAAGGAAGCAAGCGGCAGCATGGATCAGATGACTGATGTAATCAACCGTTCCCCGGAAGATTTCATAGTGCTTTCAGGTGATGACAATCTTGCCCTTGAACTTGTTAAAAGGGGCGGGGACGGAGTCATTTCAGTTGCATCGAATCTCTTCCCGAAGGAGATGGTCAGAATGGTCCATTCGGCACTTGACGGTGATTTTGAGAAGGCTGAGTCAATTGAGAAATACTTTGCCGACTTCTTCAGGACATGTTTCATTGAGACCAACCCCATTCCCATAAAGACCGCAATGGCACACTACGGGAAGTGCCGCGAGATCTTCCGTCTTCCGATGTGCCCTCTTGAAAAGAGCGAGCACAGGATTGAGCTCATCAGGACCACCGATGCGCTCTTCGATGCAATCAGAAAGGGACTTATCTGATATGGCCAGAATAAACAGCTGTTACACAAAACTCGCTTCGGGATATCTCTTTCCCGAAATCGCAAGAAGGACACGCATCTGGAGTGATGCCCACCCCGGTGCAAAAATCATGAAGCTCGGAATCGGAAATACCACTGAAGCTCTTCCTCCCGTACTGGTTAATGCCATGAAGGCTAAGCTTGATAAGCTTGCATGCCGCGACACATACACGGGTTACGGTGACGAGCAGGGTGATACACCGCTGAGGGAAGCTCTCAGGGGTTTTTATAAGGAGCACTACGGAGTGACTCTGGAAGCAGATGAATTCTTCGTTTCCGACGGAGCAAAGAGCGATGCCGCAAATATCCAGAACCTCTTTTCCGAGGACTGCATCGTCGCTGTCCAGGATCCCGCATATCCCGTCTATGTCGATTCAAATGTCGTTGGCGGCAGGAGCAGCGGTTTTGAAAACGGTTCATATAAGGATTTTGTTTACCTGAAGGGCGATGCCTCAAACGGTTTCGTGCCGGAGCCCCCTAAGGAAAAGGTCGATCTCATCTACCTCTGTTTTCCGAATAACCCTACAGGCGCTGTTGCGAATAAGGAGCAGCTTAAGGCCTTTGTGGATTATGCAAGGGCGAATAAGGCCGTCATCATCTTTGATGCCGCATATGCATCATACATAGAGGATCCTGATCTTCCGAGAACGATCTATGAGATAGAGGGTGCAACGGAATGTGCAATCGAGATCAACTCCTTCTCCAAGAACGCGGGCTTCACGGGAGTCCGTCTCGGCTGGTCAGTCGTTCCCCATGAGCTGGTATGTGAGGACGGGGAGGCCGATCAGCTTCACAGGATGTGGAACAGAAGACAGTGCACATTCTTCAACGGAGCTTCCAACATCGCTCAGGCAGGAGGTCTTGCCGCCCTGTCGGACGAAGGGTTTGCAGCATGCCTGCAGCTTGTTGACTACTACAAGGGCAATGCACGCATCATCAGGGAAGGTCTTGAGAGTGTGGGCATTGAGTGCATCGGCGGGAAAAACAGTCCTTATATCTGGGCCCGCTGTCCCGAAGGTTATACAAGCTGGGAGTTCTTCGACTATCTTCTCGACCGCTGTCATGTCGTCGTGACTCCCGGTGCCGGTTTCGGAGCCGCAGGGGAGGGGTATGTCAGGGTATCGTCCTACGGTCACAGGGAAAACGTCATCAAAGCAGTGGAAAGCATTAAGGAGGGCCTTTCAGAATGAGTGAAAAGAGGCTTCCGCTTCCTGAGAGTGAGTTCGCATCCCTCATAAAGGATGTTCCTACCCCTTTCCATCTTTACGATGAAAAGGCCTTCACTGAAAACGCAGAAGCGTTTTACGATGCCTTTTCCTGGGCACCGGGGTTTACCAACTTCTTTGCAGTCAAGGCATGTCCCAATCCCGCAATCCTCAGAAGGCTTGCGTCCCTTGGGTTCGGTGCGGACTGCTCATCGCTTCCCGAACTCCTGCTGAGCAAAGCCAGCGGCATTTCGGGGGAAAAGATCGTATTCACCAGCAACGATACTCCTGCAGAGGAGTTCCGCGCCGCATATGAAATGGGTGCGATCATAAACCTCGATGACATAACCCATATCGACTTCCTGCATGATGCGCTTGGCGGTGCATTTCCCGAGCTCATCTGCTTCCGCTACAACCCGGGGCCTGACAGAACCGGCAATGCGATCATCGGTAATCCTGTGGAAGCGAAGTACGGTGTCACGAAGGACCAGCTCATCGAGTGCTACAGAAGGGCAAAGGCGCTAGGGGCAAAGAGATTCGGCCTTCATACGATGGTGGCTTCAAACGAACTTAATGCCGCATATATAGTGGAAACCGCACGCATGCTCTTTTCACTGGTGAGGAAGATTAAGGATGAACTGGATATAGACATCGAGTTCATCGACATGGGAGGCGGTGTCGGAATTCCCTACAGACCTGAGGATGAAGGAATTGACCTTTACGCGCTCTCCTCTGAGCTTAAAAAGCTCTATGAGGAATATGGCATGAAGGTTCGTCTCACGTTCGAGTGTGGCAGAATGATAATGGGTCCCTATGGATATCTTGTCACCAGGGCACTGCATGTCACGAAGAAGTACAAGGACTATGTCGGCGTTGATGCATGCATGGCAGACCTGATGCGTCCGGCTCTCTACGGTTCCTACCATCATATTACGGTTCCCGGCAAAAGTGCCCTTCCCCATGACCACGTCTATGACGTTACCGGATCCCTCTGTGAGAACAATGATAAGTTTGCAATTGACAGGGCTCTTCCTGAAATTGAGGAGGGAGACATACTGGTCATCCATGAAACGGGTGCC
>JBJEWN010000425.1:0-1840 GCA_051885075.1 Bullifex sp. | reverse complement strand
TGTGTATCCCGGGGCATGGACACCGTATAGGTAGCTGAGCCATGTTATGCAGAAGGGTTCGTTTATGGTGATCCAGCCATCGACTACATCATAAAGGGCTTTGATGCACACCTTTGCATACTCAAAGTAATCGTATGCGGTATTCCTTGATGCCCAGCCGCCTTCATCCTGAAGACTCTGGGGAAGATCCCAGTGGTAGATCGTCGCATAGGCCTTCATGCCCTTAGCATGAAGCTCTTCACAGAGTGCCCTGTAATAGGCAATGCCTTTTTCATTAACCGCACCCCGTCCGTCCGGAATTATCCTCGGCCATGCGATGGAAAAGCGGTATGCCTGAAATCCCAGATCAGCCATCAGGGCAATGTCTTCCTTATATCTGTGATACTGATCAACAGAGACCTTTCCATCATCACCGCACCACACTTTTCCCGGGATGGCTGCAAATGTATCCCAGATGCATGGTTTCCTGCCGTCTTCAAAGGCGGCACCCTCAACCTGATAGGATGCCGTTGCGCATCCAAAGAGAAAGTCACTGTTAAAATCAAGACTCATTAAGAATTCCTCCGTTGTGTGAATAGCTTAATAGTGTATCCTCGATTTGTCAAAAGTTTTGTACAGGCCCTGAACAAAGTAATTTATTTTTCTTGACAGCGTGAATGTTTCGGTTGATACTGAGTTTGTACAGTGAGCGAACAAATAAAGGAGGTTCCATGCCGATCAATAACAACATGTTTCAGAAAAATACCAATACGGCGCTTGTCACTGAGACTATCTGGAGGAAGGGGGAAATTTCCAGGGTCGACATCTCACGGAATCTTAATCTTTACCGTTCGACTGTAACAAACATCATCTCCTTTTTGCTGGATTCCGGTGTTGTCCTTGAGGGGGAGACCTCAGAGTCTCCTTCTCAGGGCGGACGGAAACCCATCCTCATCAGGATAAATGATGATTTCGGGTGTGTGTTCGGAATCGACATTCAGCCGTCACACTACAGGATTGCCATACTGTCACTTTCAGGAAAGACACTTTATGAGGAGAAGGGAAGTCTTGGTGATGTTTCCTTCGAGGAAATGGTATGGACCCTGATGGTCAGAACATTTTCAGCGCACAGGGATAGGGTGCGCACACCCGTACTTGCCATATGCTTTTCAATTCCGGGTGTGATATCAGGCAGTACGGGTGAGATAATATATTCGAATCCCTTCAAGCTTGAGAAGTTCAATTTAAGGAACTTCGTACGTGCCCGTTATGACTATCCGGTGTACGTGGAAAATGACGCCAACTGCGCGGCATGGTGGGACCTTGTGAAGTATGAGCACCACGATGACGAGAACGTCCTCGTGCTCGTCGGAGACTATCATGAAGACACGAATCTCTTCAATGACCGTATCGGTATTGGACTGGGTATCGGTGTGCTGATAGGCGGTAAGGTCTACCATGGATCACACAACAAGGCAGGTGAGTTCTGCTCAGTATCATGGTACAGGGGCAACGAGACACAGAACGGACTTCCCGTTGATCTTTTAAAGCGGACGATCGAGGATGAGAATGCGTACCGCACATGGTTCAGGGATACGATGATTTCCTTCGTTCCGCTTCTGGTGGTAATGGATTTCAAGTGCATGATCCTTCACGGAAAGCCGTTTGCGGACAGGGAGAAGGTACTTGAAACGATAAGGGAAGAGACTCCGACACTCTTCGATGCGCTAGAATTTGCAGGTACTGAGCTCATCTTTGATTATGAAAATGACATGGTTGGTGCAAAGGGGGCTGCCATGATGTTCCTGTCAAGGATATTCTCAGTGCCCGATATTATGGAAAAAAGTGATATACCCAGCTG
>JBJEWN010000424.1:0-7244 GCA_051885075.1 Bullifex sp. | reverse complement strand
GACCGTCCTCAAGCTTGAATGCGAGAATGACGGGAGGAAGAGAGTCATCGGAAGGAAGCTCGATTTCCTTTTCGTTGTCGTCAAGATCAAGTGCATAGTTATGAACATCAGTGGGGTTGGGCAGATAGTCGATGACACCGTCAAGGAGCTTCTGTATACCCTTGTTCTTGTATGCTGAACCCATGAATACGGGACAGAGCCTGAGAGCGATGGTTTCCTCACGGACGACCTTCTTGATGAGGTCAACAGTGACTGCATCCTCAAGCATTGCCTCCATGAGCTCTTCTGAGTTCATTGAGATCGTATCGAGGAGTTCTTCCCTCTTGCTCTGAGCCTCATCGAGGAGCTCTGCGGGAATCTCGGCTTCCCTGATACCCTTTCCGTCTTCACCTGCATCGAAGTAGTAAGCCTTCATCTCAACAAGATCGACAACACCCTGGAGCTTGTCCTCAAGTCCGATGGGAATCTGCATGAGAACCGCATTGAGACCGAGCTTCTCACAAAGCTGATCCTTTACACGGTAGGGATTCGCACCTGAACGGTCGCACTTGTTGACGAATGCGATGCGGGGAACATGGTATCTCTTCATCTGGCGGTCAACCGTGATGGACTGTGACTGAACACCGCCTACTGAACATAGAACGAGGATTGCACCGTCGAGAACCCTGAGGGAGCGCTCGACCTCAATGGTGAAGTCTACGTGGCCCGGAGTATCGATGACGTTGATCTCGTGGCCTTTCCAGAATACGTTGGTTGCGGCAGAAGCGATCGTGATGCCTCTTTCCCTCTCCAGTTCCATTGAGTCCATTGTCGCACCGACACCGTCCTTGCCCTTAACATCGTGGATGGCATGGATCTTGTTGCAGTAATACAGGATACGCTCACTGAGAGTTGTCTTACCTGAGTCGATATGAGCACTGATACCGATATTTCTCATATCCAGAAGGTTGTTTGCCATAATCTGATAAACCTCTTAAATAAAATTCACTGTAAAAAATAGGGGCAAGCGTGTCCCACTTGCATCCGATTTGGCATATTATTAGTTTTATTGTAATTGTGCAAGTGAGTTATGGAAAAAAGGAGGCAAAAACTGTTTCACGGCGCTTAAATGTGTTACTATCAGAAGTTAAGGAGCACATCATGAAAACAGTATTTGAGATGATCAGGGACGGTGAGATCCCTTCAGTAAAGCTATATGAGGATGACGTCTGCTTCGTAATCCTCGACATAAACCCGGTAAGCAAGGGCCACTCCCTGGTAATATCAAAACAGGTATATCCATGCTTCACGGATGCACCCGCAGCCACGGTCTCACACATGATGGAAGTGGCAGGAAGGGTCGATTCAAAACTCAGATCGGTACTTAATGCAGAAGGTACCAACATACTCATAAACAACGGTCCTGCCGCAGGACAGGAGGTTCCGCACCTGCACATCCACGTCATTCCGAGATACAGCGGGGACGGGAAGAACTTCATTCCTTCAAAGGACAGCTATGAAGAAGGTGAGATGGCAGGACTCGGGGAGAGGCTATGTCTCATCTGAAGACAATTGTTTTCCTCCTGATAACATTGCTTGCACTTTCAGGCTGTGCCACATACACTTCCTCAATGGGTATGGAGAGGCTTATGCTCCCGAAGTACGGCACACTTCCCGACACACGGCTTGAGGCAATTGAGGAAGCGGAAAGAATGGCTGAGGAAAAAGCCCGTCTTGAAGCTGAAGCAAAGGCGAAGGCAGAAGAGGAAGCAAGGGCGGAAGCTGAAAGACTGGCAGAAGAAGCCCGCATCGAAGCGGAAGCAAAGGCTGAAGCCGAGCGTCTTGAAGCGGAGCGTCTTGCAGAGGAAGCACGTCTTGCGGCTGAAGCGGAGGCTGAAGCCGAACGTCTGGAGGCCGAGCGCATAGCAGAGGAAGCACGACTTGCCGCTGAAGCGGAAGCAAAAGCTGAAGCGGAGCGTCTTGAAGCCGAACGCATCGCAGAGGAAGAGCGCCTTGCCGCGGAAGCGGAAGCAAAAGCTGAAGCAGAGCGTCTTGAAGCCGAACGCATCGCAGAGGAAGAGCGCCTTGCCGCGGAAGCGGAAGCAAAAGCTGAAGCAGAGCGCCTTGAAGCGGAACGTCTTGCCGAAGAAGCACGACTGAAAGCAGAGGCTGAAGCAAGAGCGGAAGCTGAGCGCAGGGAAAGGGAAGCCGCCCTCGCCGCATCACTTGCCAGGGTGAGAAGAATAAACCCGTACCCCGATGACGTTAAGGAAATAAGGGTACCCCACATCTGGCGGCCTCTGGACGAACAGCTTTTGAAGGATGACGGCTTTACACGGATTGACGTCCTTCTGGTCCCGCTTTCCGGAATAAGCGTTGAAAACGTACAGCGGGCAGCCTCCTCTCTTGCGGACATGGATGCGGACTTCATCTTCGTGACAGGATCCAGGGCATCCCAGACGGCATTTGCAAAGGCTCTCGGACGGGATGCGGTCACTCTGTCAGGAGGAACGGTCATATTCCGCTCAGAGCTTGTCAGTGCGGATGCTGACACTGCTCTCTTCCGGGTATCTGAAAGCAAGGACATAATGCTTACCGTGCTTACCCAGGATTCCACCCAGGCCAGAAACGCAAAGGATCCTGCCGCCTGGACCGAATACCTTCAGCTTACTTCGGAAGAAAGGGTTGAGGAAGTGAAAGAAACAGCTGAAAAACTGAGTGATGATGAAGCCATCATGGCGCTTTCGGCTGCTGAGCCGAGCTCACTGGACTGGACTATCTTCACCCCCTACACCTACAGAACGGAGAAATCCTTCCCCGTTTCCGATTACCTTGACTCTGTCCTTTCCGACACCTTCAGGGCCACACACTTCTCCGAGGAAACCTCGGGAGGTATAACCCTTGAGACAAAGACCCTCAGCGAAAGACTTGATTTTTTATACACGAAGGGGATCATTGAGGCAAGCTCATCCACTCTTGCTGTATCAGGTCTTACTGATGGGGAAAACAGGGTATTCGCACTTGCAGCGACATACATCTTGCCGTAATGGCAGATGGATGAGTAGATTAATATCAAGGAGAGAAAGTGAATATGATTTACCATGTCAATAAAGAAAATTTTGAGCGTGCGGTGCTGAAAAGCCCGGTACCGGTCCTTGTGGACTTCTTCGCCACCTGGTGCGGACCGTGCAGAATGCAGGCACAGATCCTGGAGCGCTATGAGAAGCTCCGCGGAGAGGATGAAGTAAGGCTTGTCAAGATTGACTGTGATGAGGAACAGGAACTGGCCGGTGAATATCAGGTTGAGACCATACCCACGCTGCTTGTATTCAGGAACGGCGAACTTACCGAAAGGGTATCGGGAGTAAGACGGGAAAACGAACTGGACAGACTCTTAGGTCTGGCATAAAAAAAGAAAAGACTTCAGGAAACAGAAATCCCTGAAGTCTTTTTTTGCCCTCTGTCAGAAGGTATATCCGACTGAAACTTTCGGTAGCGGTACCGTGATGTCGAGATAAGCTGTGGTCTTACCATCCTTAAACTCTGCAAAGTACATCTGCATTCCGGTTGCGATCCCGAGGAAGATCTTCTGGGAGAGACTGATCCGCAAGGATGCCATGACATCAGCACCGAGTGACCATGATGCGGATTTCACCGTTATGCGCGGGCCTGCGGAAAGAAGAAGCTTCGTTGAGGAACCCACCTTTGTCTGAAAAAGATAGCTTCCACCGATCACAAAGCTGTTACCCGTGAGATCGGGAGCGAATATGACATCAAAACCATTTTTTTCATCAAAGACGAAGGCTGCCCTCAGGTCTGCCTTTGCATTGAATTTAACATTCCCCGTGTTTCCTTTATAGGAAAGGGAAAGATCCGTGTTCTGAACTCCCAGTTCAAGTGACATCTGAGTTGATGCGAAAACCGGGAGGGCTGCAAGCAGCAGCAACAGGACAACGACTGTTTTTTTCATCTGTTTTCTCCTTAAGCCATGATTCTAGCCGGATAACAGGAAGTTGCAACCACTTGTGAAAGAAAAACCTTTACAGAACGCATGAATTGATGAAAAAATCAGCTAAGGGGTTTTTTAGGTAATTATGATAAAGAAAAACAGTGAAATGACGAAAAAGACGGTTGAACACATGAGGGACGGAAAAGGCAGTGTCGACCAGATGCTGATCCTGGACGGGCGTGATATGGCGCCGCATGCGCGTCTTTTCAACATGATGTCACTTGATAAAGGGTGTTCGATCGGACTTCACACACACATAAAGGAAACGGAGTACTACTTCATCCTTGCGGGAGAAGGCATCGTTACGGAGGCAGATGGGGAAAAGACCGTGTCAAAGGGTGATGTGGTCATCACGGGAGACGGTGAAAGCCATGCGATCAGGAATGAAGGCACGGCTCCGCTCGTCTTCATCGCACTCATCATACTTGATTAAAAGAGCGACTCAATTTCCTTTTCATAGAGCTTTGCGATCTGAAACCGCTTGATTTCCTGCTTGCTGCTGAGTTCCCTGTTTATTTCAAAGGACTTCTTCAGAAGAGAGAACTTATATATCTGCTCAAAGCTCTTGAAACCGTTCTTTGCGCTTACACGCTCCCTGATCTCATTTTCAATCAGGGCATGGACCTCAGGGAGCGTGAAGATATCCTCACGTGACACATAATATATCTTGTTCTGCTTAAGATAATATTCAATTGCCTGAACCGCAGGTACGATCAGGGCACCGAGGTACTTCCTGTCCTGACCGACGACGACACTTGCCTCAATGTACTCACTTTCGTTGAGTGCGGCCTCAATCGGTACCGGCTCAAGGTTCTCTCCGCCCGAGAGCACGATCGTATCCTTGCTTCTGCCTACAATATGGTACTCATGATCATAGGTCCAGACAGCCAGGTCACCCGTATTGAAGTAACCTTCCCCATCGATGACCTTTGCAGTGAGATCAGGACGTTTATAATATCCCTTCATGACCTGAGGTCCCTTAACGTGAAGTTCCCCCTTCTCTCCGGGAGCACAGGGATGTCCGTCCTCCAGGGATACTATCCTGATATCAGCATCCCCGTAAGGGATCATGGTTCCGGGACGGCGATTAGAGAAATACCTTATTCCGATGACGGGAGCAGTCTCGGTAAGGCCGTAACCGTCGACAAGCGTAACACCGATTGAATTGAAGAAACCATCGATCTGAGGTGAAAGAGATCCGCCTCCGCTGATACCGCAGGTGAAGTTCGTTCCGAGTTTGCTTTTGATCTGAGAATACACGATCCTGTCACCGAGCATGTACAGCGGTTTCAGCAGCAGAAGAGGGAGGAATGAACAGAGCACCTCGAAGAATCTGTTTCTCTTCGTATACTTCCTTGTGAGGCCATGGAACATGTTGCTGAATTCATAGTGTCTGGCAGCAACCCATACGAAGAAGTCAAAGGCCTTCTTTCTGAATCCTCCCTCCTTCTTCATCTGTGCATACACTGCACTCTTCACACTTTCCCAGATACGGGGAACGGATCCCATAAAGTGCGGATTCACCCTCTTAAGGTCTCCGAGCATTATCTTTCCGATCGGCTTACTGTATGCGATCGTGGATTCCAGATATATGATGATGTACTGAAGGATTCTCTCAAATGAGTGCCATACCGGAAGCACGCTGAGCCAGCGCTGCTGGGGTGCGGTGGGAAAGTGAACGGTGTCGATGTTCCTTATTATCCCGTCAAAATTTCCCTGTGTGAGCATAACTCCTTTCGGCTCCCCTGTGGTGCCTGAAGTGAAGATGACGGTTGCAAGGTCATCCTCCGTGAGAGCATTGATGCTGCTTAAAAGGAGTTCATCCTCCTCGGTTCTGTTTTCGTTTATAAGCTCATCATAACCGTATACCGAAACCCGGTGAGCCTTTTCCAGCTCAGGTATCTCCACGATCTTTTCACCGTCAAGTACGATGAGGGTCTTCAGGGAAGGAAGCTGATCCCTGACTGATAGGACTTTTAAAAGCTGCTCCTTATTCTCGCATATCACCACCTCTGCCTCAGTGGTCGAATATATGAAGGCTACTTCCCCTGCAGTGCTGTCCCTTCCCCGGGGCACGTCTGCGGCTCCCAGGGACATGATGGCCAGGTCGGAGACAATCCAGGCAGAGCGGTTATCGCTTAAAAGCCCGACCAGTGAGCCCTTCCCGACTCCGAGCTTTCTCAGAGCTGATGCAAATGAATGCACGAGGCTCCTGACTTCAGCATAGGTAAAGTCGTGGAACTTTCCGGTTTTATCCTTTTCCATCAGGAACACATATTCAGGGTGTTCCTTACATCTGGTTTCAAACAGGTACGGTACTGTCATAATTCCCTCTTGTGTTTATTTTTGACATTTTGACAATTTTTGTTATTTTGTCAGAAATGTTTTATACACGACACATCCGCAAATGTCAACACCACGACGGAAACAAAAAACTGCCCCGTTTTCAGGAGCAGTCATGACAGTGAATGCGTAAATTTTATTTTTCCCAGAGCTTCTCAGGATAATAGCCTTCGGCAATCTTCTTCCTGAGCTCTTCGACCACGATCTTCTTGTCTTCGGGATAGGTCATGCCGAACCATCTTTCCTGGCTTGTGAGGACCTTGATGGTACCCTCACCGTCCTCAACCATCTTACCGGCTCCGTTGGGAAGCAGGCACTCAGCCTTGGGCGCCGTGATGTTGGACTTCTTGAATTCCTCCCAGTAGGGAACGAAGTAATCGAATACTTTCGGAGTGAAGCCGAAGAAATTCATCGAAACGATTTCCTTACCGGTGAGCATCTCATCGCCTCTGTCAAGGTGTGATACTATACCGCCGTCAGCTGTGTACTCAATCTTGGTGTTTTCCTCCATTGTCACAAGCTGTCCGTCCTTAACCTTGCAGATACCGCGGGAAACGGAACCGGATTTACTCATTGTGTTCTCAAGGACATAGCCTACCATTGCATGTGTCCTGTCGCTGTTTTCAAGCTTTGAGAGATATGCCCCGAGATCCTGATAGGCGGTCCTGCCGTAGTAGTCATCGGCATTGACGACCGTGAACGGAGTCTTCACGGCATCCTTTGCGCAGAGAAGTGCATGGATGGTTCCCCAGGGCTTAGCCCTTCCCTGGCTTTTCTGAACCTCCTCCGCCGTAAGCAGGCTGTCCAGGGACTGGAAAACATATTCAGCATCCATGTTGCGGGCAATCCTGTCAAAAAGACGTTCCCTGAAATCGTGTTCGATATCCTTTCTGATGATGAGGACCACTTTGCC
>JBJEWN010000423.1:0-7250 GCA_051885075.1 Bullifex sp. | reverse complement strand
GCTTCGGTTTTAAGCTCTGATGGCTGACACACTTCCTTTATGACGAACTGGGGATTGGTCGGGTCCTTCCTGTTGTCGAAGTAGCCGACAAAGCCGTAGATACCGTCAACGGTCACATTATCCTCAAGCTTCTCATAGTCCTTGGGAAAAGCGACTGCTTCAAACGTTCCCTGGTAGTTGACCAGTGTGTATGCGGCCATCTTGGCACCTGCCTTGGTCTTGATGGGCTTTATGCCCGTTACCTGACAGATTAACGAGACGTTCCTGTTGACGGGAAGTTCCTGAGGCTTTGAGATGTCGACCCAGACACAGCGCTCGATGTCTTCCTTGAAGTTGTCAAGCGGGTGACCCGAGACGTAGAAGCCCAGGTACTCCTTTTCCATTTCCAGAAGCTCCCTCTTAGGCCACTCATCCACGATCTTCATCTCATAGGAGCCAAGTGAAACGTCATCTCCGAAGAGTGAGATCTGGCCATAGGCCGTGGTCTCACGGGATGACTTTTCATATGCGATGGCATCATCGAGGTTTGCGATAAGCGTTGCCCTGTTGTAACCGAGGGAGTCGAAGGTGCCTGCCTTGATCAGTGCTTCGATCGCCCTTGAGTTCAGGTCAGCCTGTCTTGAGAGGAAGTCGGAGAAGTCCTTGTACGGGCCGTTCTTCTCACGTTCCTCAACGATGAGGGCAGTGAGTGCATCACCTACGTTCTTGATTCCGGAAAGGCCATATACGATGTTTCCGTCAACGACGTTGAAGTGCTTGTCGGAGTTGTTGATGTCAGGCGGCATGAGCTTTATGCCCATGGTATCCGCCAGTGCCAGATACTCCTTGAATTTCTCCGGGTTGCTCATTTCATTGGTGAGGTTGGCAGCCAGGAACTCACTTGGATAGTTTGCCTTCAGAAATGCGGTCTGATAGGCAACGATGGAGTAGGCAACTGCATGGGACTTGTTGAAGCCGTACTGTGCGAACGGTTCAAGCATCTCGAAGATGTCAGCGGCATGCTTAGGGTCACGTCCCAGTTTTTCCGCTCCCGCGACGAACTTGACCTTCTCCTCTGCCAGTTTCTCAACTTTCTTCTTACCCATGATACGGCGGAGGATGTCTGCCTGACCGAGAGTGTATCCCGCGATTATCTGGGCAACCTGCATTACCTGTTCCTGGTAGACGATTACTCCGTACGTCGTCTTCAGGATCGGTACAAGTTCAGGATCGGCATACTCGATTTCCTGAAGTCCGTTCTTACATGCCACATAGCGGTCGATGTACTGCATCGGGCCCGGGCGGTAGAGTGCATTGAGTGCAACCAGGTCTTCTATGTTGTTCGGCTGTGCATCCTTGAGGATTTTCTGCATGCCAGCCGATTCAAACTGGAAGACACATGCGCTGTCACCGCGCTTGAGCATGTCGAATGTGTTTTTATCCAGTTCATCGATCTTGTTGATGTCAAAGTCCGGATCCTTTTTGTGGATGAGGTCCACGGTATGCTTGATGAGCGTCAGTGTCTTAAGCCCGAGGAAGTCCATCTTAACAAGTCCGCACTCCTCGATCTGGTCCATTGTGTACTGTGTTGCCACAGAGTGGGACTTAGGATCATAGCTGAGGGGGACGTAGTCTATAAGCGGTGTCTTTCCGATTACAACACCTGCGGCGTGGAGGGAAGTGTGGCGGTTCCCGCCTTCCAGGATTTCGGCAACCTGGAAGAGTTCCTCGTACACGCCTCCGCGGGCTCTTATAGCCTGTAGCTTCGGCTCCGCATCCAGAGCTTTCTTAATCGTCATCTTCGGCTCATCGGGGATGAGCTTACAGATCTGGTTGCTCTCGTCATATGGAATGTCCAGTGCCCTGGCACAGTCCTTCACGACGGCCTTTGCCTTAAGTGTTCCGAAAGTACAGATCTGACCCACCCGGTCCTTGCCGTAGTGCTCCGTTACGTACTGTATCACTTCACCTCGTCTTTCGAAACAGAAGTCGATATCGAAATCGGGCATCGATACACGTTCAGGGTTCAGGAACCTTTCAAAGAGGAGGTTGTACTTTATCGGGTCAACATCGGTAATGGTGATGGAGTATGCGACAAGTGATCCTGCACCCGATCCTCTTCCGGGTCCTACCGGGATGTCATGCATCTTGGCCCAGTGGATGTAGTCGCGCACTATGAGGAAGTAACCCTGGAAGTCCATCGTCAGGATGATGTTGAGTTCGTAGTCGAGACGCTCCTTCAGGGCTGGTGTCACTTCACCGTATCTCTTTTTGCATCCGTCATAGGAAAGCCATACCAGGTACTCCTTCGTGTCCTTGAAACCTTCCGGGATCTCGTATTCAGGCAGCAGTGGGCCAGGGAACTTGATCTCGATGTTTACCCTTTCGGCAAGCTTTGCCGTGTTTTCCAGTGCCTCGGGGCACCAGGAAAAGAGCTCAGCCATCTCTTCTTCGGTCTTGAAGTAGAACTGGTCGTTGGGAAAGCGCATGCGCTTCTCATCCTGTTTCTTGGATCCCGTGCCGATGCATAGGAGCACGTCCTGTGCATTGGCATCGGACCTGTTGATGTAGTGGATGTCGTTTGTGCATACAAGCGGGATGTCCAGTTCCTTTGCAAGTTTATAGAGCATCGGGTTCGTCTTCTTCTGCTCGGGAAGACCGTGGTCCTGCATTTCCAGGTAGTACCTGTCACCGAAGATGTCCTTGAACCAGAGTGCCCTCTGCTTCGCCATCTCATACTGGTCGTTCATGAGAAGCTGGAGGATTTCACCGGCAAGACATGCGGAAAGACAGATAAGATCCTCACTGTGGCTTTTAAGCACTTCATCATCGATCCTGGGCTTGTAGTAGTAGCCTTCAGTAAATGCGATCGTGTTGAGCTCCATGAGGTGATGGTAGCCCCTGTCGTTCATTGCAAGCAGTACCAGATGGTAATATCTGTTTCCTTCCGCAGTCGGTCTCTGATCCTTCCTGTCCTTGGGGTTCACGTAGAACTCACACCCGATGATGGGCTTGATGCCTGCGGCCTTGCATGCTTTGTAGAATCTCAGGGCTCCGTACATGTTGCCGTGATCGGTGATGGCCAGGGCCTTCATGCCCTCGGCCTTTGCCTTCTCGATGTACTTCGCGATCGGAGCGGCTCCGTCAAGGAGCGAATAGTCGGTATGGTTATGGAGGTGAACAAAGTTCGAACTCTTTGCTTCCTCCGTGATCGGTGTTTCTTCCATAATGAAATGATAACACAGAAAGCGGGGGTGGAAAAGAGATGGGCACGAGGATTCCCCGTGCCCTTAAAGTATGTTCCTGAAATGGATTAGAGCGGTGATATGCTCTTCTGGTTAAGTTCGTCGATGAGGTTTGAAAGCATGCCCCTGAGCCTTACTTCCTGAAGCTGGCTCACATCCCCGAGGTTCTCCCTGATGTACGTGATGATGTATGAATAGAACGATGAGATGTGGGCATCATCACAGGGAAACTGGAGGGAAGAGAAGATGTTGTCTATATCCCTGCTCTGACAGAAACCCTTGTCGGGGAATGTGATGATGAGTTTTCCCGAGGAGATGCTGTTCTGTTCCATCTTTGCAACTGCTGCAAGGCTTACCGAGCTGGATGCATCGGTAAGAGGGGAACCCACTGTCCTGAAGTACTGGTAGTCAAACTGCTGGATAGGGATCCTGATCTTGGTCATCAGCGCATTCTGGGGAAGGGAAAGCTTACCGTTCTTGTCATATACCCTGGACATCGGAAACCACTTGGTGTGGATCCTCTTCTTGGGATACTTTATTTCAGCATTGGAATCGAGGAGCATCAGGACGGAGGCGATGCTCGTCCTGAAGGACGGAGTGCATAAGCATCCTCCGATCGTGATCTGGTCCCTGACAAGGTGGGTTGCGGTGGTTTCAAGGGCCGCGATGAGGATCTTGGGCAGGAGAAGTGCACCCACCGACTGAATCCTGGAAAGGGAGACCATGCTGCCGAACTCGGCAAAGCGGTCGTTTCTCAGGAAGTGTTTCAGCTCCTCGATCTTACCAAGGGAGATTATCTCGACATTGGCGGATGCCGAAGGGTAGAAACCGGGCTGACTCATGATGTAGGTTCCCCCTGCCCAGAGGTAGGTGATGTTGTCCTTGTAGCTCATGATCGTGTTGGTGTATTCAGCCAGGTTCTGCGGCTCATGGACATTGGGGCTTCTAAGCTCTGCGTACATGTCTCTTCCTCCTGTTCACGAGTGCCGCACTGACTGTTTCGAGGAAACCCGTGCTGTCCATGCAGTGGCACTTTACCAGGGTGCTTTCCTGAAGGATTTCCTCGGTGTCGATGGGAAAGTCGTTGTTCTCATAGCGCCTGAGGATGCTTTCGATCAATAGCGTCTGCGCTCCGAAGCAGTTCTGGCACGGTGTGATCCCGGTGCAGGCATATGCCTTTTCTATGTCACGGTAGTCACGGGAACGGACAAAGCCGTCGAATGTCGTGATCATTGCATCCTTGGCCCTGAATGCAGGCACAAGGCACGACAGTACCGCCTGATCATTAACAAGTACAATGCACTTTCCGCAGTGCTTTCCCCCACAGTGGGTCTTCAGGGACGGTGTGTCACAGCTCTCCATGAGTATGAGGGAAAGGGGTTTGATGGAGTTCACGGTCAGTGACAGTGCCTTTCCGTCCACGTTGCATTCTATCCTCAAAGCTCTTCCTCCTAGTTCTTCTTAAGTGAGTTCTGTATCAGTTCCGAGGTGATGGGAAATGATACGTTCTTAAGGCGCGGCACGCTCTGGAGCACTGCCGCCCCGAAAGCGGCCCTCACGCAGCCAGACACTGCCGATGAAACACTTGCTATGTTGTATGTGTTGTCGCTTTCAACCGAGATGTTGAGGCAAAACGGACGCACCGCTTCCGTCGAAAGGACCGCACCCGATTCCTGAAGTGCCATCAATGCCGCATTCCTGATCCTTGCCCTTACTTCCTTGAGGTCGTAGATCGTTCCGAGCCTGACGTTGACCCATGCTTCCTGCACCACGGGCATGAAGCTGATGTTGTCGACCCTTACTTCCACAACGGCGGCAACTGTACCGCTCGTGTCGAACTCACAGGGATTCAGCATATCATCGATGTCAACCGTGACTGTTACGGGCAGTGGACTTTTCTTAATCTTTGAGGACAGTCTCCGGCAGGCAGGTATGACCTGTCTGGTGAGCTGTCCCAAAGAACGCGCGAGCACGTCCGGCCCGCTGTCCGCATTCGATCTGCCGTAGCCCTTTATGACCACGTCCGATCCGGCGAACTGGGCTTCGGAAGTAATGAGCTTCTTAAGTATGTCAGAGACGTTTCCCCTGATGTTCAGGGAAGTGGAAAGCTCCACGTTCTGGGAGGCTGTGAAGGTCAGCTCTGCATTGAAGTCCTCGGTTCTTGCAAATGTTGTTGAAAAACCTGAAACACCGAAGCCTGATGCCATGCCTATTCCCCTTGAGAAGGGGATGAGGGACATGGAACCCCTCTGGTTTTCATATGATGACCACTTCCTTGCAAAGTTGCTGTCTTCCGCTGCCTTGTCACAGAGCTTCAGCTGAGGTGCAGTGTCGAGGGAAGGAAGGTAGTCGGTGAACTTCCTCTTTCCCGCTGCAAACTGCTTCTTCCAGGCAACAGGTGTCATGCCCGCGGCCGATGCTATCTTTGACATCTGAAGCTCTGATGATGTGAGCGCGTCACTGTATCCCATGTTCCTGTAGAACACTGACGGAGGATTGCAGCTCTGTATCGTCCTTACCGTAGCTTTGAAGTAGCCGACAGGGTAGGAGGGAATGAGTCCCGTCAGCGCCTGTCTCCTGAATTCGGAAGGAATGAACATGTATGCACCGAGGTCAGCGGTGAAAACCGCTTCCTCTCCGATGGGCTTTCCTTCCTCATTTATGTATGTGGAGTGTTTTACCGTGATAGTGGGAGATGCAGACCACACCGGGCTTCTCAGTTCCACGTTTGACTGGATTATTATCGCGGCATTCACCGCAATGCATGCAAGAAGTGCGGGCATGATTAGATACTCATCCTCATCCGCACTGTATGGCATCGGATGGATTGTGACCGGCACATCGGTTCTTGAGACCGATGAGAGTACATTTGCCCTTACGACCTCAGGCCACTGGGTGGGAACATTGACATGCACCGCATCCTTCTCGATCCAGACGGGGATCGTCATTAAAGAGTCATTGCGGGTCAGGGTACATCCTGTCCTGTACTCGGACTCAACCTTCCTGAGTCCTCCCGTGTGTATGTCTTCCACGTCTCCCCAGAGGAGTGTGTCTGTATCACCCGGAGCTGAGTTGTCATACCTCATCTGGCTCTTGGCAAGCTCGTCATATTCTATCTCGGTTTCCCTGGCTGCCAGTGAAACTGCCTCATAGTCGGGTCCGAAGATTGCCAGTATGGGCTGTCCTCTGTATGTCACGGTATCAGATGCAAGGATCGGCATCGTACCGTCCAGCATCGTGAACACATTGTCCCCCATAAGGTCAGCGGCGCGCAGCACCGTGAACCTCTTGTCGAGGTCCGGAAGCTTCACTGACCTGATGCGGGCTGAGTCAACCGTGCTCACAAGCAGGGTTCCGAAGATGTTCATCACGTTCTGACTGCTTTTCGATCTTTCTGCCATGGTCCTAGAATACCATAATTTGCCAAACGATTACATAAGATATTTGGAATCACGGAAGTGTAAAAAATATGAGAATGCGTGTATCCAAAATCTTGACTTTGCCATACCGGGGGGGGGTACCATTGGGGGTACATGGACGGTTATAGGGGTATTTCCGTCCACTTCCTTCCCGTCAGGTGTGCACAGCCTGTGGGGCGGATGATCTTTCATGAAAAGTTGAGGGGCACTTATGAGGAAGATCATCATGGCGCTGGTGTCAGCGCTCATTCTGTCATTTTCCCTCAGCGCGGCTGAGGTATCTCTTTGTATCCAACCGGAAACGACACTTTTCTTCAACAACCAAACCTTTGTTCCTGACAGAGAAGGAGTTATCACACTAGACCTTTCCGACAACGTAACAGCAACACTAACAACACAGGAAGGAAAGGAAACACCGGTCACATTCATCACAACCGATGAAGCCCTGATAAGGTGGAGGCTTTCATCCCCGGAAGACGTGAAACTCAGATACTCACTTAACGCATCAAAGCCAAAGTCACTTAAGAAAGGTTCAACGGAACTTAATCTTAAGAATCTTCCCATGAACGAACTCACACTCTTCACCCTGGAAGCAAGGTATAAGAAA
>JBJEWN010000422.1:0-7294 GCA_051885075.1 Bullifex sp. | reverse complement strand
CAGCAAAACGGCCTTCATAGAGTATCGTGTCATCGCCGATGTACACTGAACCAGGATCGGCTCCGCAAACGGTTATGGAAGCAAGTTTGCCGTCCGTATAGAGTGAAGCAGGGAGATTCAGCACCGATTCGACACCTGAAACGGAAGGAATTGAGAGGAGTTCCTCCTTAAGTGCGCCATAATCCTTTATGTGGAACTGAAGCGGCATAAGGGACTCGAATTCATTATATTTTTCAGCTCTTATCCTTACATCACCGACTCTGAACTTCCTTTCATTATCAGCCATCTGGTCAAAGCATGTGTACATGAATGACATGAGCAGAATGACTATGAGAACCGCAAGCAGGACGGAAAGTCCTGTCACTGCACTCCTTCTCCTGTTTCTGAGACAGTTTCTCAAAGCAAGCTTCAGCATCATGCCCTCCTGAAAAGTTCCGCGATCTCTTCCTTACCCGTTCTGTAAACGGGAAGAAATGCGGAGAATGCGGAAAGCAGAACTGCACAAAACGGTATCGTGACAAAAGACTGCCAGTAAAAACCCGGCCTCATGATCAGGGGAATCCTGTATCCTATGTCCATGTCATCGGAGAGAAGTCCGGAGAGATTTATACCGTTCTCTGCCAGTGGAATCATTATAAGCAATGCCAGAACGGCACCTGTCAGTGCACCAATGATTCCTGTCATCGTTCCTTCCAGGACGAACATTGAGACGATCGAGCGTCTTGAAAAACCAATGGACCTCAGCATTGCATTCTCCTTCCGTCTTTCCATCTGAGCCATTATCATCGTATTTGATATTCCTGCACCTGCTATCAGGAATAAAAAGAGCAGAAGCACGAAGGAACTGCCCCTGTCACCGTTCATGATTGCCATAAGGTCATCATTGACCTGCTCATAGTGTTTTGCCGATACACCTTCCGGCAGGAGGGCGTTAACCTTATCCGCAAAGCTTTTCGGGGCAGTGGAAAGCAGTGAGTCTGATACTGCAATCTCAGTTACTGATCCTTCCAGCATGAGTGAGTGATCAAGATCGTCCAGGCTCATGAATATCTGTGATGAATTGACCTGTGGGTCCTCCGTTGTTACTATTCCTGCAACATTAAGCTCCAGCGTTTCGGCAAATCCCATTGCTCCCTTAGTGGAAAGTGTTACGTATGAACCGACATCAAGCCCGAGCTTATCTGCAACTTTCGATCCAATGACCACATCATCAGGATTTTCAAGCCAGGTGCCTTCCGTGATGCTTTCGCTTATCCTGAAGACATTCCCATCCTTCCGCTTTTCAACACCCACAAGGATTATGCCGAGATCAAACTCGGAACCTGCATCATCATCCCAGGTGATGAGTTCACCTGACGTAATGAATCTGGGAGCAGTCACGTACCCGGCTTTTTCAAGTGACTCCATGACAGCTTCCTTCTGAGCTGGAGTTATCAGTATGTCAGATGGATATTCCTTCCTTTTCTCAAAATATCCATTTGCATATACACTTACTTCCGCACTTTCATAAAGCAGGAGGTTTGCCGTTGACATTTCGAATATTCCCCTGACAAGACCGTCCACGACGGTTGATACCATTACGGAGATCAGAACCGCCACTATGGTTATGACCGTCCTTGTCCTGTATCTTGTCAGATTCCTCACTGAGAGGCGGAGTATTTTCAGCATCTCCTGTCCTCCATGACACGTCCATCCTTCAGGATTACAACGCGGTTTACGTTTTCAAGCACTTCCTGGTCATGGGATGAGTAGATGACGGTTATCCCGTTATCCGCACTTAAGCGTGAGAGAAGGGTAAGAATAAGCTGGCTGTTTTTACTGTCAAGATTGGCTGTGGGTTCGTCAGCCAGAAGGATTCGCGGTTTTCTGACAATTGCACGGGCAATGGATACTCTCTGCTGCTGACCACCGGAGAGCTGACCGGGCTTCCTGTTCCCATAACATTCAAGACCTACCTGTCTGAGTGCTTCTTCAGCAGCCTTTGAAGTGTCATCTATTCCGAGTTTCCTGATCTCATCCTTTGAAAGCGGCTGAAAGGCGAGTTCCACATTTTCCTTTGCACTCAGCACCGGGATCAGATTGTAGCTCTGAAAGATGAATCCGAGGTTCAGCTTCCTGTATGATGTCTTTTCCTTTTCACTCATCCGGGCAAGACTCACGCCGTCGATGGTGATGTCTCCTGATGTGATTCCATCCAGTGTTCCGATGAGATTCAGGAGGGTGGTTTTACCTGATCCGGATGCGCCTGAAAACGCGACCGTTTCTCCCTGACTTATCTCCAGATTTATTCCATCAACTGCCCTTACTTCCTCATCTCCGGTCTTATAAACCTTGACGAGGGACTTTATCTTTATCATCAGCGTAATCCTCCCACTCAGGCACGTATTGAAATCCTGCTTCATAATACTGAGTTAATCAAGACTGACCGGTAGTACAATTTCTGCTTTATCATCAGAAAGTGATTATTCCGGTTAAGAAATCCAAAACATTCCGTTAACAGATAATTAATGATTATGGCCTGGGATGATGATCAGGATGAAGAGGGTATGTGCCCATCCGGGAAAATGACCTGATGCTTTTGCCGGAAGGATTGTTCACATCTTAGGGTGTGCATGATTCTCCCGTCAGTTAATGGATTTGTTTTATGGGCAGCAGTACCGGCATACTGCTGCCTGTACTTTTTCCCCGTGGGTAAACTGATGATTGAAAAGCTGAGATCACGGTTTTACTTGCAGTTAGTGAAATACTAATGGAGTTCGGCCAGTATTAATTCATGCTGAGACATTCCTCTCAGATGATTAATCTGCCGTATGGATTCATGATTCAGAATGTATCTAAGACATGAAATCTGATGTCATTGAAACCATGAAACGCCACGGGGAGATTAAGATGGAAACAGCACCCCTCAGGGGGGCAAAACGTCTGCTTGCCGAACTGATGAAAGTATTTTCCCCTATGCTCTGATTTTTTTCTTCCATGGTCAGTACTTCCGGTATATCCTGTCTTTGGAGCATGATATGCAGGATTGGGTTGAAGGAAGTCTGTTTGACGAAGAAGAACTGAAAGCACTGTGCACTCCTGTGAACAGGGAGAAAAATGTATCGGTAAACAGGAAGGGAAAGAGCACTTCTGAAGTTCAGGCAGAAGATCTTTTTGCAGAAGAAACGAATGGAGGAAATCTTTATATCGATCATATTCCGTTCCTCGATTACCGTACTCAGTCCTTTCTGTTATCGCATGGTCTTGAAACAGTTAAGGACCTTATTGAATTTGATAAAAACGGAGGCCATGACGAAATACTCTCAAAGGGCTCATACATTGCATCAGAGATCCTTAAGATCATCAGTGATTATGAATCTGGGATGCTTTATCATGATCATCACTTAGGTAATAAGAAAATAAGATATCCTGAATACGGTATTGCCGTTAAGGAAGAAAAGCCATCTCCTTCCTTACTGCTGTACGGTCTTGGCATGAGATCTCTGAACATCCTTTTCAGTCTCGGTATATATACAATCGGTCAGTTCATGGGGCTCATGAGATCGTGCATGTTTGAAACCATCCCCGGACTGACCGGATATAAGACATCCCGTGAAGTCATGGAACTGTACAGGAACGAGATACCTAACTGGAAAGGGATGGAATTGATCACTGAGGAGAGAACTGAACAGTTCGTGCCTCCTTCACCTTCAGCATTTGTCCCTCCCGGAAGTGACACCAGTGAGAGTCTTCTGCTGCATTTGCAGAAATCCACATATTCGAAGCTTGAAAAAGTCAGTGTCACCACAGTATTCGCACTTAAAGACTTTCTGTCACGGTTCAGCATCAATGATGTCCCCGGTATCAGCAGATCCGATATTGATTCCATCGTCAAAGTGCTGTCCTCACATGAAAACGGGGAATCTGACAGCATTGGGCAACGGGATAAACTTTATCAGGATACTGAGAATTTCATAAATGAAAATGTCTCAGGGAACAAACGCATCATATACCTTATGAGGGAAGATGGAGCAACACTTGATTATGTTTCAAAGCAGTTGTGCATTTCCCTGGAGAGGGTAAGGCAGATAGAAGCAGGCATTACAAAAAAGCTTCTTCCTTATACATCAAGTATCCTTAAACTTGAAACTGCGGATAAGATGCATGTCGGTAAAGAAAACATCAAAGCGTGTTTCAGTTCTGAGGAAAATGCCCGGATCTTCATAAAGGCCATGAAGGATAATCCTGAGTGTGAATATCTTGAGTGTGCCGGATGTTTCCTCAGGCGCACTGAACCTTCGTACAGAGAGCGCCTTGATTTAATCGCGGAGAATATTGTTTCCGATTCCGCTGAGCTGTCTGATAAGATACCGGAACTTGAGGAAGCATTGAGAGAAGCAGGAATGGAATTCATCGATTTATCATCCATGCTGGGGTTTCTCTCTTCAAAGGGTTACCGGATATACAATACCTTTGTTTCAAAGAGAAAGCAGAAATACAGGGAAATTGCCATTAAGGTCATGGAAAAACATTTCCAAAAAGGAATTGTACTTACTCAGCTCAATAATGTCATTTCCCCGGACATGGAAAGACTTAAGGAA
Organism: Bullifex sp.; assembly: GCA_051885075.1. GTDB lineage: Bacteria > Spirochaetota > Spirochaetia > Sphaerochaetales > Sphaerochaetaceae > Bullifex. The sequence goes on along the minus strand of JBJEWN010000422.1, from coordinate 2,714 downwards.
CTGATGAAAAGTGAATACGGTTATGAGCTTGATCTTCCGAACAGGACGCTGCATGCCAGGCTGACAGGTGAGAATGACCTTATTCTGATCGACAGGTCAACGTTCATCCCTGAATCCCTTTTTCATGCTGAACCGGAGATTCTTGAGATGATTGGAAATGCAATAACATCCAATCCTTCAAATCAGATCTATTACAGGACTCTCTTTGAAGAGCTACGGGAAAGTCTTATCGGATCCGGTATAACAAACCATAACTGTCTTCACGGAGTCATCCAGCATTACCTTGGTGGGCTCTGCACGTGTTCCCGCGATTACCTTATCAAGGATAAATCATCGTTTGTCAGAATCCCTGCAGGCCGGAGACTGGAGGAGCTCATAAGGAACAATGGCTGTCCGATGACCATAAAGGAGATTAAGGAGCATTTTCCGGGCTTTTCAGATGTCATGATCGGAATGCCGATCAGTGATGATCCGTCTCTCTTAAGGCTGAAGTCAGGGAAAATCTTCACTATGGATCTTCTTGGTCTGGAAGAAGAACAGACTGAAGGTTTGAAGGCAATGATTCTGACTTGCATGAACGCTAATCATGGTTACACCAACTGCTACATGCTCCACTCGGTTTTATCATCATCGGATTATGCTTCCCTGCTTGAAGAAAAGGAACTTGACTGTCCCGCATCCGTTTTTTCCCTTGCAAGGAATATTCTGGGCGGAGCGGATTATGATTTTCAGAATCCGCATATTTCCGTCAAAGGAAAAAATGACATATCTTCCTACAGTGCCGTCTTTAATTCGGAAATGGGTTCTTCAGGGATTATTACATATCCTGCTTTCAGATCAATGTGTGAAAGACTGCACTTTCCGCTGATCATCCGGGATGCGGAATTCCGGAAACTGGTTTCAGACCATGTGAGGGTATCAAAAGATGAGTACATGGATAAGGATTGTTTTGAAAAGCTTATGACCGGTCTGATTCCATCCGTAACGGCGTATGTAAGGGAAAACATGAGTGATGGCTTTTTCTCCCTCATAGACTTCTCGTCATTCCTGTTCCTCCCTGATTCAAAGCTGGCATGGAATGTATTCCTGCTGGATTCGGTAATTGCATTTTCCGGAGAGTTTGACTGTTTCCGGGGAACGGTAAGTGACAGGAGGGTTGTAAGGACAATAGTTGCAGAGAAGGGGAGGTACACTTCCTATGCGGATCTGGTTGCATCGTTTCTGAGAAAAAAGGGGATAAACAGGATTACTGACAGTGAACTCAGGCATTTTCTGAACGAAAACAGGCTCTACAGCGGGATAGTTCCGATTGAGATCAGGAACAGTGACATATTCACACTTGATGGTGATACCTGGTTCATTGATTCTGAGTGATGATTTCTTGGATACTCCATGTCAAATGTCTTATTTCAGTGATTCACCGCAGTCATCACACACAACCCTGCAGGAGTTATTCAAACATATTCAATCGGCAAAGCAATGACATCATCCTTCAGATAATATGGTTTTTCACACTGGCAGAGGATACAGCCTTTGCCGATTTCATGAAATACATTGAAGTGTTTTGCCATGTCTGAAGAAAGTTTTGCTGCTTTCTTTATTTCAGCAGGATATATCACTCCATCTCTCTCTATGATAAGATCAATCTCCCTCTGATCCCTGTCACGGTAGAAATAGAGTCTTTGAGTATCAAATCCGGCATTATAATACGATTTGATTATTTCACTGATGCAGAATGTCTCAAACAGTGCTCCGCTCATGGCTCCGTTCATTGCCACTGTCCTGTTAGTCCAACCCACAAGGTAGCAGACAAGACCTGTGTCCATGAAATAAACTTTGGGCGTTTTGATGCTTCTGTTTGATATGCTTTTCTCATAAGGCCTTAAAAGTCTTATTATCCCGGATGACTCCAGAATGCTTGTCCATTCCTGGACTGTCTTCACACTCACACCGATATCATTTGACAGGGCAGAATAATTGATAAGTTCCCCTGTCCGTGCGGCAAGACACCGCATGAACGAAGAAAACTTCAGCAGGTTTTTGGTGTTGATCAGTTCTGCAACATCACGTTCCAGATATGTTCTGACATACGAACGGTAAAAAGATTCCCACTCAATATCCTCATCAATCAGCTCAGGCATGCTTCCCTTTTGAATATGAAACCAGATATCGTCAATTCTTTTTACGTTTCGTCTTCTTACATCGATGTACTCTTCTGTTGGAATAAACGGGACGTTTAAGTTTATCTGCTGCTTTTCCCGCATTGAAAGAGAAGACATGTCAATTATGCATACTCTGCCTGCCAGGGAATCGGAAACATTGGAAAGCAGTCGGTATGACTGGGAACCTGTCAGTATAATTTCTCCTTTGCTTTCACTTTTATCGACAAGACACTTAATATGCAGGAATAGCTCCGGGGCCTTCTGTACCTCATCTATAATGACAGGCATTCCGTTGTTTCTGAAAAACAGTGCAGGATCATTTTTCGCTGTTTCCAGTTCAAGATAATCATCCAGGACAACATACCCATAGTCACTTGAATACATATGTTTTACATGGTTGATTTGCCTGCCTGACGCGGACCGGTCAGCAACAGAACCTTGAACTGTTTCCTTATACGGGAAATATATACGGAAATATGCCGTTCCAGATACATTGTTCCCATGTTCTTCACCAGTAGTACATAAGTCTTACATGTCATTCTAAGATAATTT
>JBJEWN010000421.1:0-1853 GCA_051885075.1 Bullifex sp. | reverse complement strand
TACTCCCGTACGTACCCTGCGGTCCACGAGACAGCGGTTGGGACAAAGACAACATTTTTCATACATAGCTATTGACCCCGGTCATGGAATGTAGCAATCTTCATTCCATGGGTATATGGAATAGCATCTTTAAAAAAGAAAGACAAGAGAACGAAAGATTCGTCCTCTCCATAGACGGTGGAGGAATAAGGGGTATCATACCATCCCAGGTGCTTTCGCATCTTTCCGAAAAACTCGATGACGGAATTCCTTTTTATGCCCATTTCGACCTCATTGCAGGAACAAGCACCGGAGGCCTGATCGCACTGGGGCTTTCATCACCCGCAGCAACGATTGAAAAGGAAGCAAAGGAACCCTACAGGTGGACCACTTATGAAAAGAAAAAACGGTTCAGGAAACCTGTGGAGGACTTTCACGGCATCATCACTCCCGCAGCGGATCCAGGGAAGATAGCCGGCATCTACCTTGATCACTCAAGGGAAATCTTTTCATCCAGGACAAGGCTCCTGGGAAGTGTTTTTTCCGACAAGTATGATTCATCGCAGTTTGAATTCTTCCTCCGCACTCTCTTCCATGACGGGAAACTGGAGGATGCCCTCGTTCCCACGATGGTCGTGTCCTATGACTCCATACTGGGACGGGAAAGGATTCTTTCAAGCTATAACGAACACAAAGGGATGAAGCTCATCGATGCAGCCCGTGCCACCAGCGCAGCACCCATATACTTCAGCCCGAAGTTCATGAATTCTCCTGACGGCGCGCCCATGGCACTTCTTGACGGAGGCCTCATTGCCAACAACCCTGCGCTTTACGCATACCTTGAAGCAAAGAAACTCTATCCCGATGCGGATAAGATAACGATTCTTTCCCTGTCCACATCAAGAACGAAATACACATTCGATCCTTCAGGAATTTCAGGAGGATATTCATCATGGGCTGAGCCGGTCATGAAGATCTATCCCAATGCCCAGATGGAACTCATCGATGAGACACTTCGCGGAATAAGCGACTGCGAATACATCAGGATATTCTCATGTCTCACCAGGGAAAAGATAAAGCTGGATGACATCAGACCTGAAACACTTGCCCTGCTTGTCAGCGGCGGCAATGCCATGGCAGACCACTTTGACATAGAGCTTACCGATCTGGCAGAGCGGCTGAAGGCCAGAACCGATTACTCCCAGGTCAGACTTCAGAGGCCGGAAGTGCCATTACTCTCTGCAGGAGAGGATGCGTGAAGCCTCCTCATGGAGGTCCTCTGCGATTTTCCTCAGCACTTTACGGTAATCCTTAAGATTTACATGCTCACCGACGATGTCGCTGACGCCCTTGATGATGACAGTTTTTTTTCCAAGAGCCATGCATGCTTTTGCGATCCCGAAGGCTTCCATATCGTAGAGTTCGGCATCCTCAAGCGCAGTGACGGAAAGCGAATCAGCTGATGCAAGCACCATGCCTTCATCAGCAATGTCGGCAGGGCCTTCTGTCGAACGGTCCGGGGAAAGTGTAGTGTATTTCGGAAGTCTGTACATCGTAAGGTCACAGTCCCTGTTGATTACCCTTCTCACACGGCATATGTCCCCTATCACGGCACATCCTTTTTTCGCACCGCACGTTCCCACGTTCAGTACCACATCAGGATCGGTTTCCTGAATGGCAAGAAGGGCATGAAGAAGTGCGTTTTCCTTTCCGACTCCCGTTACGCGGAGAGTGTACATTTCCTCAGTGAAGAGGGCTCCTTCCGCCCTGTCGGAGCATAAAACCAGTACCTTCATGACAGCACCTCCCTGACTGCACCCGCAATATCAATACCGAAGCGTCTTTCCCTTCCAAAGCGGATGGTCCTTTCAATT
>JBJEWN010000420.1:0-7303 GCA_051885075.1 Bullifex sp. | reverse complement strand
GGACGCATCTTCCAGGATCCCACAAAAGGAACAAGCGGAAACATGTCCATCAGGGACAATATGACACTTAGCCTTAAGAAGGGAATGAAAGGACTGCGCTTCACATATAACAGTGAGAAGAAAGCACTGTTTCAGAAGCTCCTTGAGCCCATCGGACTTCAGGACAGGCTGGAAGATAACGTGGGTCTTCTTTCCGGAGGACAGCGTCAGGCGCTCACCCTCATAATGGCATGCATGAGCAGTCCCAAGCTTCTCCTGCTTGATGAACATACTGCTGCCCTTGATCCCGGCAATGCAAAGACAGTCATGGAGCTTACCGGGGAATACATAAAAAAGGATAACCTCACTGCGATGATGGTGACCCACAACATGCAGCAGGCAATTGACTTCGGAAACCGCCTCATCATGATGGATGAAGGTCACATAATCCTGAATGTTAGCGGGGAGGAAAAGAAAAACCTTACCGTTCCCCTCCTCGTCGAACGTTTCAGACAGATCAGGAAGAAGGACTTCACTGCGGATGAGACACTTCTCACCGTCTGATGATTGCCCACATCATGCTTTATCGTTACAATGCCCCTGAACTTTAATCGGGGGCATTGATGTTATATTCACTTGCGGTCATTTTCATTTCAGGTCTTATCGGTGCTTACCTTGCAAAAATCCTTCACCTTCCAAGAATCATAGGCATGCTTGCCGCGGGAATACTGACCGGACCTTTTGCACTTAACATGCTTGATGGGAAAATCCTCCTTGTGTCGGCAGATCTCAGGAAGCTTGCACTTGTCATCATCCTTCTGAAAGCAGGACTTTCGCTAAACCTTTCCGATCTTAAGAAAGTAGGAAGGCCTTCACTTCTGCTTTCATTCCTTCCAGCCACCTTCGAGCTTCTCGCAGTCACTGTTTCGGCGCCTCTTCTCTTTCACATATCCTATACTGATGCCGCCCTTCTCGGTTCGGTCCTTGCCGCAGTTTCCCCTGCAGTCGTGATCCCGAAGATGAGTGAACTCATGGACAGTGAATGGGGTACGGCAAAAAGCATACCCCAGATGATTCTGGCAGGTGCATCCATGGATGACATTTTCGTCATCGTCCTCTTTTCATCTTTCCTTACGGCAGCCTCAGGAGGAACAGTCACTGCAGGTGCATTTGCCGCCATTCCAGTTTCCATAATCACAGGAATCATGGCTGGTCTCATTGCAGGAGTGGTTCTTTCCGTTCTGCTTTGCAGGATGGACACATCTTCCATTCCAGTGAAAGTAATCATGATACTCGCCCTCGCCCTTCTCCTCATAAGCCTTGAAGACACGGTTAAGCCATACTTTGCCTTCTCGGGACTTCTTGCAGTCGTCGCTGCCGCCGCACTGATCCGGAAAAGAGACAGGGATGCATCGGGAGAAGCGGAAGCGTTTTCCCGCCTCTGGAAAGGATCTGAGATAATTCTTTTCGTCCTCATAGGAGCCGCGGTCGACATCAGATACACACTTCAGGCAGGAGGCTTAGCGCTCATCATGCTGGCCTTCTCACTTACAGTGAGATCACTGGGTGTTCTTGTTTCCCTCATCGGCACTGATTTAAATGCAAAGGAGAGGCTATTCACATGCTTTGCTTACCTTCCGAAAGCTACCGTTCAGGCTGCCATCGGAGGTGTTCCCCTCGCCATGGGACTTGCTTCAGGACAGCTTATCCTTTCAGTTGCGGTCCTTTCCATCGTTGTCACGGCACCGCTCGGAGCACTCCTGATGGATGTATCATACACTCATCTGCTGACGAAGGATAAATAATGAGTTTCACTGGTTGAAACTTTATTTCAAAAACAATACATTAGGGGCCATGAATTCGAAGACAGATACTTCAGGCCTTTTTCCCAAAGGTTTTCTGAAGGCGTTGATAATCCCGCTCCTCATCGAGCAGATACTTACGCTCACGATAGGAATGGCTGACACGATCATGGTGGCCAGCGTCGGAGAGAGTGCGGTCAGCGGCATCTCGCTGGTTGACTCCCTGTCAAATCTCTTCATACAGCTCTTTGCCGCATTCGCCACCGGCGGCGCGGTGGTCGCCAGCCAGTACCTGGGACGGAAGGACAGAGCTTCCGCATCAATGGCGGCAAAACAGCTCATCCTCATCACCGCATTCTTTTCAGGTGCGATAACACTCATAGGTCTTGTCTTCAGCCGGGGAATTCTTTCCATCGTGTTCGGCCATATCGAGGAAGATGTGATGAGATATGCCATTGACTACTTCATCTTCATCCTCATCTCCTACCCGTTCCTGGCTGTTACAAACAGCTGCAACGCGCTATGCCGCAGTATGGGAAAAAGCCGCATCACGATGCTTGTTTCCATAGTGATGAACATCATCAACATAGGCGGAAACGCCATCCTGATCTTCATCTATCACATGGGAAGCATGGGAGCAGGCATTGCATCCCTCATTTCCCGCGTGACAGGTGCCATCATAATGCTCATCGTAATCTCTGATAAAAAGCTGGACATACACATTGAGAACCTTCATAGGATCACGCTTCTGCCTGCCATGATAAAGCGCATCCTCCGCATCGGGCTTCCAAGCGGAATAGAAAACTCAATGTTCCACATCGGCAAGGTACTGGTACAGTCCTTAATTGCATCCTTCGGAACCGCTTCCATCGCGGCAAATGCCGTCGTGAACAACATCAACTCCTTTGCAAACCTTCCGGGTGCAGTGATCGGAATGGCCTCCATCACGGTAATAGGACAGTGCATCGGAGCGGGACGTCACGATGCCGCGAAGTACTATGCAAAGCGCCTTTTACTGCTTGTTTATGCAATGTTCCTCTTCTCATGTACTTTCTTCTTCATTGCAACTCCATTCCTTTCATCCCTCTACAATCTTTCCGATGAGGCAATGAGACTCAGTATTGTGAATAACCGCTTCCTCCTTGTATGCACGCTCCTCATCTGGCCCATTTCCTTCACGCTTCCCAACTTCCTCAGGGCTGCAGGGGATGCCAGATACACGATGTCAGTCTCGATGCTCAGCATGTGGCTCTTCAGGGTAATTCTTTCCTACGTTCTCGGGTCTTTCTTCGGACTCGGACTTTTGGGAGCAAACATCTCGATGGTCATCGACTGGTGTTTCAGAAGCCTGTGCTTCTCAACCCGCTGGCTCAAGGAAAAATGGATGACCAAGAAGGTCATCTGAAACATGCCTCCTCAGGGAGGCATATTCAATCCTTTCGATTGTTTTTTGAAAAACATTCCCTTTGACCATTATCACATCTGATGTATAATGGATTGAAAAGGAGACATTCTCATGAAAAAAACAATCGCATTCACTCTCATGCTCATGATTATCCCGGTGCTCTTTGCGCAGGGCGCAATGGAAAAAACAGAAATAACGGTATTTGCCGCACAGTCAATGAAGGCTTCCGTCAGTGAGGCAGGAAGGATTTACATGGAAGAAAATCCCGATGTGGAAGTGATCTTCACCTTCGACAGTTCGGGTAATCTCGTAAAAATGCTTGATGCCGGCGCCGAATGTGACATCTTCGTTTCAGCAGATACAGCCACAATGGATAAAATCGATCCTTCTTCAGACGGAAAGGATTACATCATCAGTGAAACCAGAATCGACCTGCTTCAGAACATGCTTGTTCTGGCTGTACCTGACGGAAACCCGAAGAACGTGACTTCATTCGATGAGTGCATTGAAAAACTTGCCTCGGGAGAGATCCTCTTCGCAATGGGCGATACTTCCGTCCCTGCAGGAAACTACACAAGGAAAGTATTCGCCTTCTATGGCATAAATGAGGAAGAAGTCAAAGGAAACATCACATACGGAACCAATGTCGCCGCAGTGGCAAGACAGGTTAAGGAAGGGGCCGCTGATGCAGGAACTATTTACTCAACCGATGCATTCTCATCAGCTCTCCGTGTCATTGATAAGGCAACTGATGAGATGACCGGAGGTCCCGTAATATACCCTGCTGCGGTTCTTTCCCGCACTAAGAACAGGAAAGGCGCTGAAGCTTTCCTTTCATGGCTTCACACTTCAGAGGGTGCACGAAGTGCATTTGAAGGCGTGGGATTCACAGTACTCTGATGGATCTCTACCCTCTTTACAACTCACTCAGGATTGCCCTGATATCATCAGTTCTGGTGTTCTTCTCGGGCATCTTGACATCATATTGCGTTTCAAAAGCCAGGCCCCTCACGAAGGGGATCCTGGATGTAATCTTCACGATCCCGCTGGTTCTTCCGCCCACCGTCATCGGCTACATGCTGCTCCTGCTGCTGGGACCGGCAAGGCCGGTTGGAAAGTTCTTCATTGATCACTTTCAGCTAAGGCTTACAATGAAATGGTACTCTGCAGTGTTTGCAGTGACGGTTGTATCCTTTCCGCTGATGTACAGAACTGCCCGCGGTGCCTTCGAATCCTTTGATGAAACGTATGCCGAAGCAGGACGCACGCTGGGGCTTTCCGGCACATACATCTTCTGGAAGATACGTTTTCCCTATTGCAGGAAGGGAATTGCCGCAGGAGCGGTGCTTGCATTTGCCCGGGCTCTCGGGGAATATGGGGCAACCAGCATGATCGCGGGATACACTCCGGGACGTACCAGTACGGTGTCAACCGAGGTTTACTCCCTGTGGACGGCAGGAGAGGACGCACTTGCCCTCCGATGGATAATAATCAACATTGCAATATCATGTGCAGTCCTGCTGACTGTCAATCTGCTTGAGAAAAAGGAGATGAAGTGATGATAAGCGCCGATATCACGAAGAAACTCGGTTCGTATACCCTTCATGCCGTGCTTGAAAGCAATGAGAAGGTGACGGCACTTCTGGGTGCATCAGGGTCAGGAAAGAGCGTGACGCTGAAGTGCATTGCCGGGATCATGACCCCTGACAAGGGTTACATAACCGTGAACGGTCGCACCCTCTTTGACAGTGATAAAAAGATCAACGTCAGACCTGAAGAGAGGCACATAGGCTATCTTTTCCAGTCCTATGCGCTCTTTCCGCATATGACTGTGAGGGAAAACATCCTTTCAGCCCTCCATCCAAAGGTGAAAAGGAAGGAAATCAGCCGTAAGGATTCTGAGGAAAAGGCAGACTGGCTTATTTCCCGATTCTCCCTTCAGGGACTTGAAAACAGGCTTCCCTCCCGTATTTCGGGTGGTCAGCAGCAGAGGACTGCCCTTGCAAGAATCATGGCATCGGAGCCGGACATGCTGCTTCTCGATGAGCCGCTGTCCGCTCTTGATATATCGGCAAGATGGTCCGTTGAGCTGGAGCTGCTGTCCTTTCTTGATGCTTTTGAGGGACAGACACTTTACGTTTCCCACGACATGAGGGAAGTATCCCTCTTCGCACGCCATGCAGTGATAATGGAAAACGGGATTTCATCACCGATGCGTTCCACTTCATCCGTGATAACCCATCCCTCCTCTCCTGCAGAGGCATCGCTTTCAGGTGAAGTGAACATCTCACATGCAGTAAAGGACGGAGAATATGTAACATCGTCCCTCTGGAACCTGAAGATAAGATCAGATCTCAGTGACGTAAATTACATGGTTCTGCCGCAGAGGGCAATTGGGGATGAAGGAGACATCATCCTCGATGCACTTTACCTCAGGACGGTCACCATGGCGGATGAAGTATTTTCCCTTTACACGCTCAATGAAGGGACGATAAGGGTAATGGGAGAAAGAAGGGACGTACTGAAAATCAGAAGTGATGATGTCATATTTTTCTGAAAAAGGAGATGAATCATGAAATACATAAAGACAACAGAAGCTGTGGGACATGTACTTGTCCATGACATGACGGAAATAATTTCCGGAGTATTCAAGGGTGCAAGGTTCAGGAAAGGTCATATCGTGACGGAGGTGGATATCCCGGTACTCCTTGCAATGGGGAAGGAAAACCTCTATGTGCTGGAAAGCGAACCCGGGCTTGTACATGAAAACGATGCAGCCCTCCGCCTGGCATCGATCCTGGACGGCGGCGGCATGAAAAGGAGCGAAATAAAGGAAGGCAAGATCGAATTCTCAGCTCTCCATGACGGTCTTTTCACGGTGGACAGTGAAAGGCTCGTAAGGATAAACTCCATTAAGGACATAATGGCTGCAACGCGTAAGGGAGGTGTTCCCGTAAAGGCAGGTGACATACTTGCAGGGACAAGGGTCATTCCCCTGATGATAGATGAGACCCTGCTTGAGGAAGCCGAAGCGATCGCAGGGGACACACCGCTTCTTTCAGTGAAACCTTACATCCTGAAAAGTGCTGCCGTAATTACCACGGGCAGTGAGGTTTACAAAGGACTTAAGCAGGACACATTCACGCCTGTCGTCAAAGCAAAACTTGCAGAATTCGGGATATCTGTAATCCGCCATGTCATCACCGATGATGATAAAGGGAGAGTCACCGATGAAATCAGAAAAGCATGCGGTACGGGAGCGGATCTCATCATATGCACCGGAGGAATGAGCGTTGATCCCGATGACAACACTCCGGGGGCGATAAAGGATTCAGGAGCCCGGATCGTCTCATACGGGGCACCAGTCCTTCCGGGTGCGATGTTCCTGCTTGCATACATGTCTGACGGACGCCCCGTCATCGGACTTCCCGGGTGTGTGATGTATGCTCAGAGAACCGTATTCGATCTGGTGCTTCCCCGCATCGCGGCAGGGGAAAGACTGAAAAAGGAGGACATAACGGCCTATGGGGAAGGCGGGCTCTGCCTTTCATGCAAAGTCTGCACCTACCCATGCTGTCCGTTCGGAAAGTGATATGTACAGGGCAATGGTAATAACAGTAAGCGACAGGAGCTTCAGGGGAGAGCGTAAGGACCTGAGCGGTCCTGCCGTGAAGAGTCTGCTGAACGGATCGGGATATGAAACTTCAGATGTCAGGATAGTTCCCGATGAGGAAGATGAAATCATCTCAGAACTGAAGAAAGCCGTCATTGAAGGCTACGAACTTATCGTCACGACGGGAGGAACCGGTTTTTCTCCCCGTGACGTGACCCCTGAAGCCACGCTTAAGGTGTCCACAAGGGAAGCTCAGGGGATAGCCGAAGCGATGAGGTATGAATCGATGAAGATAAATCAGAGGGCAATTCTCTCAAGGGGAAGAGCCGTCATCGCAGGGCAGAGCCTCATCATCAACCTGCCTGGATCCCCGAAAGGAGCGGTTGAGAACCTCTCGGCAGTGCTCGGCGCACTGTCCCACGGGCTTGACATGCTGACAGGCAAAAAGGAATAAAAAAGGTGCCGTCATGGCACCTTTGCATTATCTTTCGCTTGCTTTCCAGA
>JBJEWN010000419.1:0-7311 GCA_051885075.1 Bullifex sp. | reverse complement strand
GCAATTCATCATCCGCCCTAAAGGGACGCAAGCTTTCTTGCTACTTTATGTAAATTGAAATAATTATTGACAGTAATGATTATTTAACTAACAATACTGGTATGCTTAGTAAGCAATAAATGCAATTTAAAATTGCATTAATACATTAATTGAGGGAATACATTGAAAAAACTATCAACAGAGAAGCTTGCACGGCTCATTGAAACCGGAAGGAAGGAAAAGAAACTCTCACAGATTCAGCTGGCAGGGAAAACAGGAATGAACAGGGTGATGATCGGAAAGGCCGAGCATCAGGAGTACATACCGTCCATTCCCCAGCTGGAGAGGCTTGCGGAAGTTCTGGGCTTCGAAGTCACTGATCTGTTCGTTGAAGATAAACCGGAAGCAAAACCAGCGTTTGGGAAAAAGTACAATATTGCAGTCGCAGGTACAGGCTATGTGGGTTTGTCGATCGCAACCCTGCTTGCCCAGCACAACCATGTCACTGCTGTCGACATCATCCCAGAAAAGGTTGATCTGATAAACAGCCGTAAGTCCCCCATTCAGGATGATTACATTGAGAAGTATCTTGCCGAAAAGGACCTTGATCTCACCGCAACCCTGGACGGGGCCGCAGCATACAGGGATGCTGACTTCGTCATCATCGCCGCACCCACCAACTACGATTCCACAAAGAACTTCTTTGACTGCTCCGCAGTCGAAGATGTCATAGAGCTTGTGATAAAAGAAAACCCACAGGCGGTGATGGTCATAAAGTCCACCATACCTGTGGGTTACACTGAATCGGTAAGAAAAAAATACAAAACCGAGAACATCATCTTCAGCCCTGAGTTCCTGAGGGAATCAAAGGCACTGTATGACAACCTCTATCCATCAAGGATAATCGTGTCATGTGATGAAACGACAGAAGAAAAAGCCCATGTGTTTGCATCACTCCTGCAGAGGGGAGCAATAAAGGAAGACATCCCTACCCTCTTCATGGGATTTACCGAAGCTGAAGCGGTAAAGCTCTTTGCCAATACCTATCTTGCACTGAGGGTCTCATACTTCAATGAGCTTGATACATATGCTGAGACAAAGGGACTGAATACAAAAGAGATAATTGACGGAGTATGTCTTGATCCAAGGATCGGGACACACTACAACAACCCATCCTTCGGCTATGGCGGATACTGTCTGCCGAAGGACACGAAACAGCTGCTTGCAAACTTCAATGACGTGCCCCAGAACATGATAACCGCCATAGTGGAAAGCAACAGGACAAGGAAGGACTTCATTGCAGACCAGGTCCTGCACATGGCAGGATACTATGACTATTACAACCGTGGTGATTACTCAAAGGATCAGGAGAGGACATGCACCATCGGAGTTTACAGACTTACCATGAAGGCAAACTCAGACAACTTCAGGCAGTCTTCGATCCAGGGTGTGATGAAGCGGATCAAAGCAAAGGGTGCAACGGTGATAATCTATGAACCCACCCTTAACGACGGGGATACGTTCTTCGGGTCAAAGGTAATCAACAGTCTTAAGGAATTCAAGGATAAAAGCGATGTCATCATCGCAAACCGCTTTGATTCAAGCCTTGAGGACGTAAAGGAGAAAGTTTTCACGAGAGATCTTTTCAGAAGGGATTAAGAGGAGGGAAATAATGTACAGCGAGGAAAGATTCAGGGAAATATACAACCGTGAGCCTGAGACCTCATTCTGTCCATACAGGGTGTGTCCTCTGGGTGCGCACATAGACCATCAGTTCGGACCGATACTGGGTTTTGCCCTTGATTACGGCGTGCACATGGCATATGGAATAAAGAACAACGGGATAATAGAGCTTCAGTCAATGAACTTTCCAAAGCGTGTTCAGTTCCATGTTTCATCGGTACCTGAAACAAAGGAAGGTGACTGGGGTGATTACCTCCGCGGAGCGACAAAAGCGATCGGGGAAAAGTACAAACTCACAAAAGGTCTATGCGGTGTAATCAGGGGAGCGCTTCCTTCCGGAGGTATCTCATCATCCGCGGCGGTGACGATCTGTTACATGAAAGCCTTATGCAAGGTAAACGGCATTGCACTCTCAGACAGTGAATACATCTACCTTGCAAAGAAGGCGGAGAACGAATATGTGGGTGTTGCTTCCGGAAAGCTCGATCAGAGCTGTGAGACACTGTGCAGGAAGGACCGCATCCTTTACATGGACTGCAGGGATGATTCATACAGGAACATCAGTGCACCATCCTCAATGAAACCGTTCAGGATCGGCATCTTCTTCTCAGGGCTTGAAAGGAACCTTGCCACATCCGCATACAACAACAGGGTGGATGAGTGCAAGGCTTCCGCCTTCGCACTCTACTCCTATGCCGTCACGGACAGGAGAGGTGACTACAGCCTCGAAGAAGGACAGAAGTTTCAGGACATGAGACTTAGGCTAATTCCTGAAGATATATTCAAAGAGTTCGGAGTGCGGCTTCCTGTTTCATGGCAGAAGCGGTGCAACCACTTCTACTCTGAAATGCACAGGGTTGAGAAAGGTATTGAATACTGGAAAGAAGGTGACATTGAATCCTTCGGGCACCTCATCAATGAAAGCGGCATGTCATCGATAGTGAACTATGAATGCGGTTCTCCCTGGCTCATCAAACTCTACGACATACTCTCAAAGCTTGACGGAGTATACGGTGCCAGATTCTCAGGGGCAGGATTCAAGGGATGCTGCATGGCACTTCTCGATCCTGAAAAAGCTGATGAGATAAAGACAATTGTGGAAAGGGAGTACCTTAAGGAGTTTCCGTCCCTGGAAGGGAAATACAGAGCATACATCTGCTCCACGGCAGATGGAGTCGGAAAAGCAGAAGGAGACAGATTCTGATGACATGCATAATACTCGCGGCAGGATATGCCACAAGGATGTATCCGCTGACCCTTAACTTTCCGAAACCGCTTCTGGAAGTGGGCGGAAAGAAAATAATCGACTGGCTCCTTGATGATGCCAAAGCATCAGGAGCGGACAGGACCGTTGTGGTATCAAACCACAAGTTCTTTGACAAGTTCACAGAGTGGGCAAAAGACAGGAAGAACGTAACAGTCATTGACGACGGCTCAACCGACAACGACAACAGACTGGGTGCCGTAAAGGACATTGAAGCAGCAATTGAAAATGAGAACATCGATGATGACATCCTCGTCCTTGCAGGAGACAACGTCCTTGACTTCTCATTCAGGGGCTTCATTGAATACGCAAGGAAGAAAGGTACCACATGCATCATGAGGCATGAACAGAAGGATATTACAAAACTCAGGAAGACAGGTGTCATCACGATCGATGATGACGATCTCGTCACATCAATGGAAGAAAAACCGGAAACACCCAAATCATGCTGGGCAGTTCCTCCCTTCTATTACTACACAAGGGAAGATGCCGGACTTATAAAGGAAGGCATTGCTGACGGATGCGGCACGGATGCACCGGGTTCATTCATATCCTGGCTTGCGGAAAAAAGACCCGTTCACGCATATCTCATGCCGGGACAGCGATATGATGTCGGGTCAATAGAAGGTTATGAAAAGATAAAAAAGGAATACAGAGGAATAACGGTAAAAATGAAAAGAACAGTACTCGTAACGGGAGCCGCAGGCTTCATTGGTGCAAACCTGGTAAAGGAACTCTTAAAAACAACGGATGATAAGATCATCGGGATCGATAATCTCAACGATTACTACGACGTGTCGCTGAAGGAGTACAGACTGAAGGAAATCGAAGCACTCAGCGGTGACTTCACCTTCATCAAAGGTAACATCGCGGACAGGGATCTCATAGAAAAGCTGTTTGAGGAAAACAGCTTCAACATCGTCGTCAACCTCGCAGCACAGGCAGGGGTGAGATACTCGATAACCAATCCTGACGTTTACATTGAATCAAACGTACTGGGCTTCTACAACATCCTCGAAGCATGCAGGCACCATCCAGTCGACCACCTGGTATATGCATCCTCATCCTCAGTATACGGTTCAAACAAAAAGGTCCCCTACTCCACCGATGACAAGGTTGATAACCCGGTATCACTCTATGCCGCGACAAAGAAGAGCAACGAACTCTTTGCCCACGCATACAGCAAGCTTTACGACATACCGTCAACGGGACTCAGGTTCTTTACCGTCTACGGCCCTGCGGGAAGGCCCGACATGGCCTACTTCAGCTTTACGAACAAGCTCATCAAAGGCGATACCATCCAGATCTTCAACTACGGTAACTGCAGGAGGGACTTCACTTATGTTGATGACATAGTCAAAGGCATAGTGCTCGTAATGAACAAAGCGCCCGAAAAGAAAAAAGGAGAGGATGGCTTACCCATTCCTCCCTATGCAGTTTACAACATCGGTAACAGCAATCCCGAGAATCTTCTCGACTTTGTCCAAATCCTCTCGGAAGAACTGGTAAGTGCGGGAGTGCTACCTGAAGACTATGACTTTGCATCCCATAAGAAACTTGTCCCAATGCAGCCCGGCGACGTTCCTGTCACATACGCTGACACGACAGCACTGGAGAAAGACTTCGGCTTCAGGCCCTCCACCACATTAAGGGATGGTCTCAGGGCTTTTGCAAAGTGGTATAAGGAATTCTACCTCTGAAAAGAAAAGTGTTCACTCACATTGAAAGCTCTCAATGTGAGTGAGCTGTCAATACGGTTCCCATGGGAATCTGATGGATTGCTTAATCATCCGGATCTCATACTCTGGAAACACATCGCTGTCAGTACCTGTATTCCTCAGGATCCTGATCATGAGCGCTCCGGCCTTCTCTGCCAGAAAGGGATTGACATTGTAGTAATAGTTCAGTTTTTTCAGGAGATCCTCAAGCATGGTATCAAATATGGGCACTTCATTCTTTCCGATAAACTTCCCTTCATGTTTATCAGAAAGAGCTACAAGAAGTTTTGTCAGTTCATCACCGAAGGAAGCCTCATCCATCCTTACAGGATACAGCGTCATGTCATTGGTGAACACCATACAGGGTTCCCTTACAGAATAATGCAGTTCAAAACCTTCATAGGAACTGAATAAATCGGCAAAATCATCAGGCGCCAGTTCCATACCATCAACGACAAAGCTCACTACCCCGCTTTCATTGCATCTGATACCTATCCTTCCAGTCTCATTGGCGGCAAGAAAACAATCCTTTTCAGGAGCATAAAAGCCTGAGCATTCAGGAATTCTGCTGTGGGAAGGATTCTGGAGGGAGAGGACAATGGTGTCAATCAGTGCACCAAGACAACGTGAATCTTTTCCAGTTTCATCGGAAAGAGTGAAGGAATAACTGGTTGAAGGCTGTCCTGCAGCAATCTTCCCTGACTTGGAAAGCTTTTTTATCTCATCTGCCTGAACCGTACTCATATCCGTCCGGAAATATGATCTGAATACAAACACATGTTTCTCATGAAATGCATCAATAACTCCGATGACAGCAAGATCATCAGGCTTCTTCTTTTTACCGTCAGGAAACAGATACTCTGAATTCATATCAGGAAAGAACAGGTAATCACCAACAGGCCGTCCATTTACCGTTTTGGAAGACTTCCACTTATCACCCACTGTTTTTTCACCGTCAGAAGGTGAAATGAACACCTTTTCACATGGTTCTCCACCATCATCATTCTTCTTTTTGCAATCAGGCTTTGCCCTGTTTTCCTCCACTCTCCCACACCTGAGCCTTTCCTTCTCTTCCAGTATTTCCTCCTTAGTCAAACCCGGAAACACCTTATCATCCACCAGAGCCTTCACATTCTCAATAACATTAACATGCTCATCAGCAACGGAAGAATCATTCATTAATTTCCGCTTCCTCTGGTTACGTTTCCGCCTCGCATTCAGTGAGACCTTTGAGTAATCATAACCACCGGGAGTGTACTCCGCATTATACACTCCCTTACTGTATGGAGTAAGGGAACTGAGGGTACCTGCTGATATACCCAGAGTACTCCTGATTCCCTCATCATTCATACCGCTGTCCCTGAGCCTTTCAATTTCCCTGACAAGATCAACTCCGTTCTTTTCAAATGAATACACACCCAGAGTTACGAGAATCTTCCTGATCTTGGTCATGGACATATGGAATTCCAGTTCCATGTACTTCATCCTGGTCCTTCCATCAGGCCCTGCCATGTACTCCTTCGGCGGATTCAGATAGTAATCACTCACACTCTTCATCAGATCATCGCTGACATGTTCACTGCTGCTCATCTTATACCTCCCTGCCTGACCAAAGAGTATATACCATCAAACCAATATTTCAATACAAATCATGTCAATTCAATTTTATTTGTCAAAAAAACAGATTTTCTCATTCACTAACCCTGATCTCATCATATCGGTCACGGAACTGGGTCGGGAAATAAGATGACAACGGATAGGGAGCGCTTATGGTAACATACACATCCGCATTGGGAAGTTTTATCAGTCCAAGCAAAACGTCGATGACAGTAATGACTGCATCAGGATCATCAACATATGGATTGGGTACTTCATATACATTCTCTATTCCATCAAGAAATACATAATAACGACTATTCCGGGACTTTATCCTCTCCTTCACAAAACTGTTCAGCTCAAAGGGATTAAGATAAACGGAGTTTGCATCATCATTAAGATCAAGGTATACCTTCAATCCTGCCATCAGGTCCCGATACAGACTGATGAGAAGCCCGGCCTTTCCTGATCCCGTAATGACCTTCACCCGTCCGTTATCCTTCTTTCTGATAAGTTCCTGAAGATACTGCTCATGTTCTGACTTCATATTCATTTCCTCGATTTTATTACTGCATGAATTATAACACGAAGGTTTTAAAACTTCAGAAAAGAACAAGGAGTACTCAAACAATATCAAGCACAAATGCTATCATGTAAATGAGCAAAAGAATAAGATTGCTCAGGAGACCATATATTAATGCACAAAATCGATTTCTACGAAACTCAGGATGGTGAGTCTCAGATCCGGGATTTTCCTGAAGGTCTGCTCATAAAAGCAGCTACCAGCAAGGATGCCCGGATTCAGCATAAACAAGCCAGCCTGTATGTCGAGTTGCTCCGACAGAATGGAACACACTTGAACGAGAAAATAACAAAGTTTCTGGGAACTACGTCCCGGCAATAATCGGGTATTTTACTTTTTCTTCCAGGAGAACACCTTCGTTCTGCTCCATCAATTCCGTAAGAAGCCGCAGAAGACTCCAAAGCGCGAAATTGAAAAAGCAAAACTAGAACGTGATGACTATCTATCTAGAAAGGAGAAAGATAAATCATGAGAACCTGGGATGATTA
>JBJEWN010000418.1:0-7327 GCA_051885075.1 Bullifex sp. | reverse complement strand
CAAGAAATATTTTCAGAAGCTTCATCTTAAAGCTGTTCCTGACATTATAATAATACCGTGGATGACGGCTATGAAGTGCCTTCATATATGCTTTTGCGACAATGTCGGGATCCTTTGCCCTTTTCAGCTCTCCCGTCATCAGGAACTTGATCCTGGTAAGGAACCTCTTATAGTACTTCGTCTCTTCCAGCAGTACGTCGAAGGAATGATCGATACCGCCCTGCATCTGGGTTCTGAAGGATCCGGGACGGATGCCTATTACCTTTATGCCATGTACCTGAAGTTCACGCCTGAGGGAATCATTGTAGTTGTCGACTGCATGTTTGGTAAGCGGATAGTAACCGTGAATGGGTATTGCTGTTATCCTGGCATACTCGCTCGAAATGTTTATTATCCTGCCCTTTGATGCCTTCACAAGCGGAAAGAAAATGTTGTTTATGCGGAAAGTGGAGAGCATGTTTACTGACATGATGCGGTCCAGCGTGTCACAGGGCATCTCGACGAAGGAGCCGAGTATCACTATACCGGCAAAGTTCGTGATTACATCGACATGATCGGTTACTGATGCGACGTATTCATAAAATGCCTTTATGCTCTCTGATGAAGTGACGTCGCATGGGAAGAAGTGCTCGCATCCCTTTACTTCCTCATGCGTGAACTTCAGATCCCCTTCAAACACGGTATAGCCGTCTTCAAGAAGACGTCTGATTACTGCCTGGGCAAGGCCGCTCAGGGCTCCGGTTATTACTGCTGTTTTCATTAGACTGAGTATATAAAAAAAGGCATGGGAGTTCCATGCCGGTTGGTCAGAAACGGAAAGCCGTCATTTGGCTCCGTTGTTCTTCAGAAGGTTGACAAGATATGTCTTCTTAACAGCCTTTGCATACTCAAGGACAGAGTGACCCTGATAGTCGCAGACATTGATGTCGGCACCGCTCTTGATGAGCTGGGTTGCGATCTTGGTCTCGCTGTTGTTGTTGACAGCCATGATGAGAGCGGTCTCACCGAGATAGTTTCTGGCATCGATGTTTGCACCTGCTGCAAGAAGTGCCTCGATTACCTTGGGGTTGTCAGAGTTGTTTGCTGCGAGATGGAGCGCATTGGAGCGGTACTTGGGCTCTGCCTCATGGATGTCTCCGCCGAGTTCGATGATAGCCTTGAGAACAGCCACGCAGTGGTTGTACTGAGAAGCGAGCATTACGGGTGTGAGACCCCATTCATTGTGAGTGTTGATGTCAGCACCGGCTTCAACGAGCTTCCTGATGTCACTTGCCTTTGTGGCCGTGATTGCTGCCTGAAGAAGTTTCTTGTTCATAGAATCAGTGGATTTTGCCATTTCCTGTTTTCTCCTTGCTTCATAACCTAGCTTTTATAATGGAAAAGGTAAATACCAAAAATGATAAAATCAGTGATTTTTATCAAAGGTAATCACTGATATTGATAATACTTACTGTTATGATGTTATAGAAAATGACATACAGGTGTTTTGATTTGTCTAATTCTGCCCCATAAAGTATACTTATTCCATGATCACGAAGGAAATGATTAAAAGGGTTCCCAAAGTGGAGCTCCACGACCATCTTGACGGCGGTCTCAGGATAGAGACCATTATCGAACTGTCCAGAAAGGAAGGCCTTCCCCTTCCTTCGTTTGACCCTGTCGAACTGAAGGAATGGTTTGTAAGGGGATGCAGGCAGAAATCACTTTCACTCTACCTTGAGACCTTCCAGTACACCATACAGGTAATGCAGACGAAGGAAAACCTGGAACGTGTCGCATTTGAAGCCATCGAGGATCTTGCAAAGGAAAACGTTGTGTATGCGGAGATCAGGTTTGCACCTGCCCTCCATACTGAGAAAGGACTCAACCTGGAAGAAGTCGTGACTGCGGTTCTCTCTGGTCTTGATAAAGGAAAGGCAAAGACGGGACTTCAGTATGGTCTCATCCTCTGTGCGATGAGACATGAGGATCCCTCACGCACGCTTGAAATAGCCGAGCTTGCAGTGGCATTCTCAGACCGTGGTGTCGTTGCATTTGACATTGCAGGTGATGAATACGGACATCCGCCAAAGAAACACCTTGAAGCCTTCCAGTACATCAGGAACAAAAACTTCAACATAACAATACACGCAGGTGAAGCCTTCGGTGTGGAATCAATCTGGCAGGCAATCCAGATATGCGGTGCCCACAGGATAGGTCACGGAGTGAGACTGGTTGAGGACATGCACATTGAGGGAAGCACGATCAGTAAGCTCGGATCCCTTTCCCAGTTCGTCCTGGACAGAAGAATCCCGATGGAAATGTGCCTCACAAGCAATGTGGGAACAGGTGCGGTGGAAAGCTATGAGAAGCATCCCTTCCCCATCTTCTTCAAGAACAACTTCCGTGTATTCCTCTGCTCGGACAACCGCCTGATGAGCGATACCGATCTCACGAAGGAATTCACGATCGCGGTTGAGAAGTACAATCTTACATTCCGCGATATCGAAAAGATAACGCTCAATGCGATGAAATCAGCATTCATCCATCACAATGCAAAAATTGCAATCATATACGATGTCATAAAAAGACAATATGCCGAACTCAGGAAAGAGTACGGCATAGAATAGTACAAAGGGTCCTCTTCGGAGGACCTCTTTTTTATCTTAATGTCCTTGCGGCTGAAATTGCCGATGAGTATTCCTTGTAGTGGATACCAACCCTGTCAAGCATATGCTCAACCTCAGGCTGAATGCCTGCAAGTGATATCTTTACTCCCTTGCTCCTGCACTCCTCAAGAATGGACTGCAGTTCCTCAGCTCCGCTGTGGTCGATCTGGGAGACACCGCGAAGTGAGAATACCATTTTGTTAACGCCTTCACCGATGAGCTTGTTCACGGTTGAAGTTATCTTCTCCTGATTACCGAAGAAGAGCATGCCGTTGATATAAATCACACCAACGTTACCGTTGAGCTTCTCAACCTCGATCGTGAGATCGGAACTGGCCCTTAAGACGAAGAGAACCATTGAAAGGCCGACACCGATAAGGATTGCGGTGGTGAGGTCAAAAACTACCGTTGCAAGCATGGTAACAAGGAACTGCGCAATGCTTGTCTTAAGCTTCTTTGAGAAGATGACATGAATTGTTTCCCACTCATTCATTCTCCAGGCAGTGACCATGAGAACACCGGACAGAGCGGCAAGAGGGATCTCGGCCATAAGGGGTGACAGCAGGAACATTGATAAAAGGAGTCCGACTGAGTGGATGACGGAAACCATTCTCGTCACACCGCCGCTCTTGATGGCAACACTTGTACGTGCTATTGCAGCCGTTGCGGGAATTCCGCCGAAGAACGGAATTATCGCATTTCCGATACCCTGTGCATAAAGCTCCTGGGTTGCATCAATCTTCTCACCCTTCATCTTTCCTCCCGACGCACCGCAGAGGAGAGACTCGATCATGCCGAGAAGCGCAATTGAAAGCGCAGGAGATGCGAACTTCATCAGATATGCAGGATTGAGGGATGAGAACATGAGTCTTTCCTCAGGAAACAGTGTTCTGGGAATTGCACCCACGGTACCTACATCAAGCTTAAAGATAAGCTGAACGACAAGACACACTATGATCGCAAGAAGTGATGAAGGAAATACCTTGTTGAACTTCTTTGGCCAGAGCAGCATGATGAGAGCCGCAAGGACAGTGAAGAACACTGCACCCATCACGGGATGGAAACCAAGAGTGAAGTAACTTCCGATCTTGGCAATTGCACTTGATCCCTGGGACACGGTACCGAATGCATTATCGATCTGTCCCAGTGCGATGATGATGGCAATACCTGATGTGAAACCTGTAATTACAGGCTTAGGGATGAAGTTTACCAGCTTTCCAACCTTGAATATTCCAAAGAGTATAAGCAGCAGTCCGGAAAGGAAACCAGCGGCAAACACACCCTGAAGGCCATAGGACGCGGAAAGGGATAAAAGAATTGCCGCCATTGCACCGGTAGGACCTGAGATCTGATAGGATGCACCGGATAAGCCTCCGATTACGAGACCCGCTATGATGGCACAGATAAGTCCGGAAGCCGCATCCGCTCCGGAAGACACGCCGAATGCCAGAGCCAATGGAAGAGCCACAGCAGTACAGGTAATTCCTGCAAGGGCATCTTTCATGAAGGCAGAAGCATTATAACCCCTGAACTCATTTTTCAGAGCCGTAAAGTATTTATTGATCTGCATATTGAAAACCCACCCAACTATAATGATTAACCAGAAATTGTTCCATACCAAAAGACATAGAAAAAACCACTCCGGTGGGGGAGTGGTCTACATGAGGTATACTGTTGATTAATCGTTAGCTGTAACTGTCAGCTTAAGTGTTCCTTCATAGTCACCTGCAAGCTTTCCTTCATCAGAACCAATCACAAGTGTTACAGGAAGTGAGTAATATCTCTGAGCGGTAGCAGCTGCACTTTCAGTATATGATGTTTTTCCACTTAATGTAGTATCAATTGTCTCAGTACCATTAGTGAGCGGCTTTTCAACTGAAACAGAAATTGTAATGGGTGATTTGCATGTTGAAACAAATGACGCCCAAATCTGATTCTCATGTGTCGAATCTGCAGTTACTTCAAATTCATTATTATCAAAAAGATCACCAGTTTCAATTGTGCTTGATGACAGTGCCTTATTTGTAAAAGCGACTTCAGTAACAGAATCAACAGAAAGTTTAACTGTTAAATCTGATGTCTTATTTGTTGCTGCAAAAACTGCTGTCATTGCGACTAATGCTAAAACGAAAACTGCTGCGATCTTTTTCATATTCTTAAAACCCCTTTGATTTGCTTTCTTTTGTTTACACCTATAACATACGACATAACTTATCATATGTCAACATAATTATGGAAAATATTTCAAAATTTATTACTAAATCGGTTTAATAACCTTAATTCATTTCAAACTTATAACAAACATATTACTTTTATGTCATCTTATTACATACATCTTACAACTTTCTTTGAACTTTTAGGATTTCTTCTTGTTTTACGATGTCATAAGTTTGATCATAGTACGTTACTTCTTACTTTTCTTCTTGATGTAAAAGGGGATAATGATTAACCTGGACAGGCATTACCAGATGCAACTGCATATACCTGTGTGTCAGAAGATTTCCCCGTTCTGACGAATCACAGCATTCCACATCCTTTCCGGCATGAAATACATCACCGGAACAGGATGTGATTATCAGAGTCCTGTTTTAACCGGAAGGCGCTTTTATGATGATAATGCGTAATAGTATGATCTGGGTTTTGAATCCGGCGCAGAAAAAAAAGATGCCAGGAGAGAGGGATAACTCCTGGCAAAAAGCATTTTGTTTTAGTTCTATGGTGATGATACCGCAACCTCTATGGATGCGATATACTCTCCCGAGGGAAGATCAGCAGTACCCCAGAAAGCAAGTATCGTTGCCACTGAAGCACCGTTGATCGGGGTTGATACAGGGACCACAAGACTGAATCCCTGATCATTTGCAGTTGACTGGAACCTGTCGTTGTTTATGACGGTAAGGTCCCTGAAGTTGATAGGAAGGCTTGCGCCGTCCACTTCCCTGCTGCCGGCCCTTTTCCATCCGGTTGACGAGAAAGCTACCGAACAGGAGTAAGTATCCGCTTCGTTGCCATAGTAAAGAACCTGTAGGTATACGCTGTCGTCGACCACACCTATTGTCCCGATAGCGAGTTCTTTGTTGGATACATACTCCCATGGCGTCCCGTCTCCGTACTGGTACTGGATCGCAAGGTTACCAACGAGTGTCACTCCTTCCGGCACCTCAACTCCCGTTCCCGCAGGAACCGCGGATGTCATCGAAAGAGTTGCCGTTGAAGAGCCCACACCTGCATCAGCTGCGAACAGTGAGATTGAAATGATCAACAGGAATATGAATATTAAAGTTGACCTCTTCATCGTACCGATTCCTTGTTTTATCTATCATTTTCCGTTTACCGTGACTGTGATGGTTGCCTGGTAAGTACCGGCCTTACGGTTATCTGATTTGGTCCAGTCAGCAGTAACTTTTGCAAGCTGCTTTGATGTTGAGATAAGCCCGGAAGGATAACTTACATCGAAAGTAGTGGAAACTGTTGTTTCGCCTGTTGTATCATCTTTGGAGCTTCCTGCTGTTGCAGTTGTACTTGCAGCCAGATTATCAACAGTTGAGTCAAGCTTTGCATATGTAAGAGTGATCGGGAATCTCTCAGTGGAGTTTTCACTTCCGACACCTTTCCACCCTTCCGTTGCAACCCTGATGTCAGCGATGCTTCCGGAGCTTGCTGAGTTACCTGCATATGTAAAGACGAAAGTCAGGTTATCAATTGCATTTGAATCGGATGTGGTTTCTGTCAGGCGAGCTGTCTCAGCAGTTGCAGAGACTTCCCTGAGAGTGGGATTCTTATCAGTATAGTAAGCAAGCCTAAGCCAGAAACCGGATGTATCACCGCCACCGATGACATTACCTGTACCAGGATCGGTAACACCTGTACCTGCTGCGATCGTTGAGTTAAGAGTGACAGTTTTCGATGCAAACACCATTCCTGCTGCCAGGATGAGCATCATAAGGACTGCTGAGATTTTCTTCATTATTGTATTTCCCCTTCCTATTAAGTTCCTTTGTGTATGCTCATCTTATGACATCTGATATTTGGCTGTCAACGAGTTTTCATTGGATAATTCAGATATTTAGGGGATTTTTAATGTAAAATAACGTAAAAGTTATGACATAGGTATTAACTTCTACCTTTTCCATACATTAAATGGGTTAATCTTAAGTCGTATGATGCAGTAGAGGAAGCCGAAGACAAGCCCGAACATATGGGTAAAGTGAGCTATCGAACCGCCCCTGAAGCCGCTGAAGAATGATATGAAGAAGTAGATTATCACAAGCAGGGGTGCCCTTACCGGGATAAAGCCGAATACATATATCAGGGCATTGGGATAGAGAACTGCGAACAGGATGAGAAGTCCGTAGATGGCGCCTGATGCTCCCACAAGTATCACGTTCGTGTTCGTAAGGTAGTAAACCCCATAGCTGGCAAGTCCCGAAAGGAAGCCGACCGTAAGGTAATAGAGCAGGAACTCCTTTGATCCTATTCTGTGTTCAACGGCACTGCCGAAGATATATAGCGAGAGCATGTTGAATAAGAGGTGGCTTATTCCCGAGTGAGTGAACATGTAAGTGAAGAACTGCCAGTAGTAATGTTTATAGTAAACCAGTGACGGTACCATGCCGAGGTAGATCTCCAGACGGGGAAAGAGGAATTCCGTCAGGGCGAAGACCGCGAAATTTATCACG
>JBJEWN010000417.1:0-7334 GCA_051885075.1 Bullifex sp. | reverse complement strand
TGTGGATGTGTCTCTTTGCAACGATGACACCCTCAGTAAGCTCAACCTTTCCTGCAGGACCGACAAGGGTGCATGCACCGGATCCGGCGACATCACCGCTCTCCCTGATCGGGGCATCGATGCCGATTGAACGTGCATCGGTTGCTGAAAGCTCAACCTGATTGAGTTTTCTGCATGGGCCGAGAATCGATACGTTTGCGATTTCCTTCTTGGGACCGACAACGGTTACCCTTTCATTTGAAGCATACTGACCGGGCTGGGACAGCTCCTTCTTGACGGTGAGCTGATAGCCCTCACCGAAAAGCTTCTCAAGTGTTTCCTGTGTTACATGAACGTGCCTTGCACTGGTTTCAACGATAAACTGGTTTGCCATTCGATAATCCTCCGTAATAGATAGCATTTATATTATCAGTCAAAACCCTGATTCCCGCAAGGGTATCATGAAGGCTTCAAAAGGTAATTTTCCGTACTGGGTGTTGACTGTTTCAGTACGATTTCGTACCTTTTGCTCCATGAAATACTCACATCCCGAACTAAGAAGGATAAATCATCTCATTGCGGAGCTTGACTGGATATACCATCAGGCGGCACTGAAGTTCTCACTTTCAGACAGTGAGTTTGCAATCCTGTATACCATATGCTGTGAAGGGGACGGACTGGGAATCACGGAGCTGGTAAGGCTCTGCGGCATGCCGAAGCAGACGATGAATTCAGCCCTGAGGAAAATGGAAAAGGAGGGACTCATCACCCTTACCGATACCGACGGAAGGAAGAAAGCGGTGCACCTCACAGAAAAGGGCACGGAGCGTTCAAAGGCAACTGTTGTCAGGCTTATTGAAATTGAAAACGGAATACTCACTTCATGGGGCGTGGCAAGAAGTGAGCACTACACGGAGGAAACAAGGGAGTACAACAGACTGATGAAGGAAGGTATTGAAAAGCTATGATAAGACTCAGTGACCACTTTACGGTAAAGCGGCTTCTGCGTTTCACCCTTCCCTCCATAGTCATGATGATCTTCACATCCGTCTACCTTGTCGTTGACGGCTACTTCGTTTCCAACTTCGTCGGAAAAAACGCACTTGCCACTGTTAACATGATATATCCCGTCATCATGATCGTCGGAGCCATCGGCTTCATGTTCGGCACGGGAGGAAGCGCACTGGTTGCAAAGACACTTGGGGAAGGGGACGAGGAAAAGGCCCGCCGGTCATTCTCCCTCATATACCTGACATCGGTCATTCTGGGCATTGCACTTACCGTTCCTGCATTCATCTTCCTTCCTCAGATCGCATCTTTTCTCGGTGCTGAAGGACTGCTCCTTGAAAACTGTGTGATCTACGGAAGGATCCTCCTTACGACGGTCGTGCTCTTCCTCCTCCAGATGGAAAGCCAGATATTCTTCGTCACTGCGGAAAAACCCCGTCTCGGACTTATCATGACAGTGCTTGCATGCGGCACCAACATGGTGCTGGATCTCATCTTCTGTGCGGTCTTTCAATGGGGAGTTCCGGGAGCTGCCTGGGCAACCGCGATAAGTCAGGCCATAGGCGGGATCATACCCCTTATCTACTTCTCGCTTATGAGGAAAGGCAGCCTTTACTTCGTGAAAC
This sequence comes from Bullifex sp., assembly GCA_051885075.1. GTDB lineage: Bacteria > Spirochaetota > Spirochaetia > Sphaerochaetales > Sphaerochaetaceae > Bullifex. Next base: position 5,721 of record JBJEWN010000417.1, on the reverse strand, counting down.
CTCAATTCAGCCGGAAAGTCATTACCAGAAGTGCCTCAAACGGACTGTCCGAACTTGTATCGAACATTTCATCAGCAGTGGTGAGCATGCTCTTCAATGCCCGGCTTTTACATTTTGCAGGGGAAGACGGTGTTGCCGCCTACAGCGTGCTGATGTATGTCTCGATGGTATTCGTCGCAGTGTTCATAGGCCTCTCTTCAGGATCAGCACCGGTAATCTCATACTGCTACGGTGCGGATAACCGCACTGAGCTTAAAAGCCTCACAAAGAAACTCATCACCCTTACGGTAGTGGCATCACTCATGATGCTCATATTCAGCATCACGATGGCCCGTCCGCTTTCCCGCATCTTCGTCGGTTACGATGAAGGGCTCTATGAAATGACGGTGAGGGGCTTTCTGATATACTCCCTCTCGTTCCTCTTTGCCGGAGTGAGCATATTCGCATCCTCCTTCTTCACTGCCCTCAACAACGGAATCGTCTCGGCAGTGATCTCACTTATGAGGACATTCATCCTTCAGACCCTTTCGGTTCTGATACTCCCCATCTTCCTGGGCATTGACGGGATCTGGCTCTCGATTGACACAGCTGAAGTGATAAGCTTCTTCATCTCCCTCTTCTTCCTCATCAGACTCAGGAAGACCTATCACTACTGACAGCTGAAGCAAGATTCACAAGCACGGGAAGAGGAAGCGTTTCCGCCCTCTCGCTTCCGGTGAGGCCCGCAGCTGAAAGCACATGATCCGCATCCTTAAGGCAGAGGGCCTTAAGGTTATTCCTTACTGTCTTCCTTCTCTGGGCAAAGAGTGCCCTGGTCATGGAAATGAACACATCCCTTATTCCTTCAGGAACAGCAGGTTCATCCCGCTTCTCCATGACAACCACGGCACTTTCCACATTGGGTTCCGGATAAAAGCACCCTCTTTTGATCACAAAGGCAAGGCGCGGAACGTAATCGATCTGGCAGAGCACTGAAAACGATGACCAGTCATCGCTTCCGGGAGCGGCGCACATCCTCTCCACCACTTCCTTCTGAAGCGTGTAAACCATGCGTGAGGGCAGGACTGATGACTCAATGAGACGTGCTATTATCACGGAGCCCACATTGTATGGAAGGTTTCCGTAGATTATGTCCGGGCATTCCTTTTCCAGCGGAATCGTCTTCAGTGCATCACCTGAAACAAGAGAAAAGCGCTCCTCATCCGCAAAGGCCCTCCCGCTTAACAGTCTGCAGAACCCGTTGTCGATCTCAAAGGCCTTAACATATGCACCGGAAGAAAGCACCATTGCAGTTATCGAACCCATGCCGGGCCCTATCTCCCATGTATGCATGCCGTCTGATGCGCCGATGGCTGCTGCCACCGCATCCCTGGCATTCCTGTCTATAAGGAAGTTCTGTCCGAACTTCTTTGTCATGGCAAGTCCTTCCCCGGAAAGGACTGCCGATACTTCCTTCACGCTTGTGTAGTTAAGATTCCACATGGTCAACAGGATAACCTACCCTTCTCTTTTTTATCAATCCCGCAAGACATATCAGAATGACCGAAGAGACAAGCACATAGTATGCATCAGGTGTCTCAAAAGCCGGAACCGAGGATCCCTTCTCCATCACCCACATTAATAATCGGTATACATACGAACACATACCTGCAGAGAAAGGCAGGAACAGGCCAAGCAGCGAACACACCATGAAAACATACACAAGCACACCCGTAAAAGGAGCTGTCAGAAGTGATGAGAGCTGGTAGCTTCCGAAGACTTTGTATGTGAAAGGAACAGTGAAGACAAGTGCGCTTACTGTCATGAAGAATGCAGAAAGCGGCTTTTCCGGAAGATAAACGAAAGCATCCACCGAAGAGATGAGCACACCTGTAAGGCTCATTATCCCTGCAAGCGATGAATATGATAAAAGGGATGAGAGTGTAAGCACTGTGTCAGGCAGAAGTGCAAGCTGTATAAGAAAACATAAGATAAGCGCGTCTATCCCCTTCCGTGGGGTGAAAACAAAGAACACTGCACTCAGGATGAAGGCACGCAGAAGCGATGGTTTCGGCCCTGTCATCATGATGTACATGAGCAGGATGAAAAGTGAAATCAGTTTTGCATATCGCTTTGTGAATATGGGAGTGAGCATAAGTGAAAGCATCCACGTGAAAAGCGAAAGGTGCATTCCGGAAAGCGCAAGAACATGACTGTTCCCGCTTTTCCTTGCAAGTTCACTTATCCGGCTCTCAGGATCACTCTTGATACCCAGTAAAAGCAATGCGGAAAGTTCCTTAACTTCATCACTTCCCTCAAGACGTGACCAGATTAAGGATGCAAACCTTTTCCTCACCACGGTGACGGGAAGCCTTTTTAAAAGCTTCATGCTTTTTGCGCTGAAGCCAATCTCTGAAAACTTTCCGGTAAAACGGACCACATCACCCGCATAAAGCGCATCGCCTGAGAAACTCACCCTTAAGCGCCCTTTGGCGGTTGCGACATCTCCCGACTTCAGGTTGCACTCAAGGAGCTTTATGACGCATGTCTTTCTTCCCCACTTTGAAGGTACACTGTCCTCAGCCACATACCCGGTCACGGATGAAACCCTGACTGGATCAAAACCATAGGACTCATGCTCACTGTTCTGAACACGGTCAAGCATGAAACAGGCACACACCAGCATCAAGGTGAAAAGAAAACACAGAAGCCACTTCCTTCCGTACCTGACAACGTAAATAAGCCAGAGCAGGAATGCAGGAACAGCGACCTCTTTCTGAAAGTACGCAGAGGCGATGAGCAATGCAAACACTACACTTTCCTTCATACTAATAATAAACGGAAAGTGAAGGAAATTTAAAAAGCAGGGCAAATGCCCTGCTCACACGATCATGTAGGCTGTCTTGTGAACGAGACTTTGCATATCTCATTACCCGACGCATCATCGATGAAAAGATCGACAGTCACATTCCTTGTTCCATGCTGACCGATAACCAGCGTGGGAGATGTGCTGTTATAATTCTTAAGCTCCATCCTGTACACACCGGACTGATGGGTCTGCTTATCCCTCTCACTCTTTAAACACCACGTCAGCTTATGACCGTCATACGAACTGACAGCGCTTCCGTTTACGGCAAGGGCCAGGGAGTGTTCATGGTAGTTTCCTACAAGCCAGTGTCCTACCCACACGACTTCAGATCCGGTAACGACCTCACCGTCCCCGAGCACATCCAGATTCCTTACCTCGATCTCAAAGCTTCCTTCAACACCGTTTGATGCCCTGTAGCTTATCACGGCCCTTCCGCCCTTCTTTGAGTTCGCGGTATCAATGACGCCTTCGGGAGAGACATAAAGCACATCAGAATCGGAAGAGTACCAGGTAAGATTGTTTCCTTCAGACCAGAGCTTACCGTTTGCGGCATGCACGCTCACATAGTCCATCAGATTCACGCTCTGATACCTCGTATCGCTGATCGACACACCGTTCTTTTTGATGATCATGTAACTGACGGGAAGTTCGGAAACACTTATTTCCGAAACAGGGATGAATGAGAACATACCAAAGGATGCACTCTCACCCGTTGCCTCTATCGTGGCAGTCACGGTGAATTCACCGTCCCTTAATGAAGTGACAACGCCGTTTTCATCCACTTTCGCGATCGTTTCATCGGAAGAGCTCCAGACAAGGACGGGTGCGGTGCCTGTTTCATTATCGAATGTGACCGAAAGCTGCACGGGAGTTCCGTAAGTTACCGTGCTCTCACCGGAAATGTGTACCTTTCCGGGATCACTCTCGATGTACCTGAAATAGACAGTGGCGCTGTATACGCTTCCGTTCACAGTTACCGAAAGTCTCAGTGCATTGGAGCTTTCGGACGAACTGATGTCAAGTCCCACTGTTTCATGGGTGATGACCACATCGGAGACATCACCGTAAGAACCGGAAGCAACCGTTCTTCCGTTCAGCGCCCACTGATATGAGGATGCACCTTCAACAGGCTCACAAAGCCTTATCCTCAGTGAATCCTTATCCGTGACATGGGCACTTTCACCGAGTGCGCTCTGCAGTGCATCAAGAAGTGACACATTGGTTAAAGCTTCAGGCATTATGACAGTCACTTCAGGACAGGGAATTAATGAGGACACAGCCGTTGAGGAAAGTGAATCGAAACGGGAATCGCCGTCCTTCACCGCAACGACGCTGTATGTGTACTTCACTCCTGAAACCACATCCCTGTCAAGCCAGGATGTGCCGTCAACGGTAACAGAGGCAGAGCCGTCTTTGGTAACGATGTATTTATCCGCATCGGCGACACTGTCCCAGGAAACGGAAATGCCTTCATCAGTGAAATCAGCAAGTGCATGCGGAGATGCCAGCTTTACGGTTACTGTCCCGGAAGCGGTGTGTGATGAGTTTGACGCTGAAACGGCAGTGACGGTATAGACGCCATAGGACGGGAACCTGACAGTTCTGTTGCCGCTCACTTCCGCACCTTCGGAAACAGTAAGCGTGTATGCGGTATTACCTGCATATACGGGAGTAACTTCCGCAATGACGTCAAAGTGATCACCTGCAGATACTGTTTCAGGGAATGATGAAATGAAGTGAATTCCTTCAACCGTTACCACGGGTCTTATGCCTGAAGCACCGACCGTGACTGCTGACACACCCGTATCACTCTCATTGTAGAAATACACAGAATAGGTGCTTCCGGTGGAAAGCCCGCTGAAAACGGTCTCCGCGGAAAGAATGGTCTGGTCATAACTGAAAACCTTGGTGTCCCCTACCTGAGTTCCCTTATCATTAACAAGCCAGACGCTGAGTCTGCCATTGTAATTACCGTTTCCGAGCCTCGGGTAATCCCACTTCACATTGATCTGGGATGAGGAATCATCACCATAAGAGACTTCAACGGTGGATGGATTCACGTTTTTGATATAGAAGCTCACTGTTTCATCAGTGATGGCAAAATTACTGTTCTCATTGCCGTCAGGTCTTGAGTTGATGTTGCCGAGCACCTGAACGGTCGTGTAGAAAGTCTCAGCTATGCACTGCTCTCCGTCATCTGTCCCCGTGTAGATCCTGAATGCAATGTCATCACCGTCAGTCACGGGAACGCCTGACTGTGAATATGTGAATGACTTCTTCTCAATGTCTTCAGCTGAAGCCCACTGAACAGGAGCATCATGATAAGCCCTGCCGTTCTTCACGTCCCAGGCCCTGAAACCGACGCTTCCGCGCTCCAGTGCATCGGTAAACGGAGTTCCTTCCTTCCTGACATCCCAGGTGATGTCAACGGAAAACGAACCGGTACCGGTTCGGATGTAATCAAGGGTGACTGTCACTTTGTTGTCGGAAGCAGGCTTAACATCAACGGAAGAAGAACCTGTTGCAATTACATTATTCCCTTCATCATAGGCATTCACCATAACGGTATAGGAACCCATTGAAACATTATCGAAGGTGGCGCTGCTTTCGCCGCGTCCGACAGTTATGCTTCTGCCACCGTCCCTGGCACCTGCATCAAGAGTGATGGTGAAGTGGTCACTTTCCGGAACTGCAGGCATGATCGTTCTTGCCTGTCCTATCGTTACCGTGACTTTGCCTGTGGTAACTTCAGTTACTTTCTCTTCAAGATTTGCAGGTTCACATGAAACGAGCAGGATGGATGCAATTAAGAAATATATCAGCTTTTTCATAATCCAGTGAGAAAATATGGACAAATTATGAAAAAGCGTCAA
>JBJEWN010000416.1:0-1863 GCA_051885075.1 Bullifex sp. | reverse complement strand
GCTTCAGCGGCCATTAAGGTCTGGCTCTCCAGGCTGAATTCATCAGCACTTCCAAGCCCGCTGTGAACTGAAACGATCACGATGTCCGCATTCTCTTCCGTCTTTACTATCTTGACCCAATTCTCAATTTCATTGGCAAGAAGGGCTTCCGGGTTTTCCAATGAAGAGAATGATAAATTCGGATAATTGACAGCCAGATCCCAGTTGGCATTTGCTGCATTGCCAAGTCCTATCACGGCAACCCCGGCCTTCAGGACATCATCAAATTTAAAGCTGAAGATCTCATATGGCTGATAATAAGGCTCTCCTGCTTTTGCCTTATCCCCATGTACATTCACCCCATCTTCGAGAAGTGTTGCGTTTCCGCTCAGACAGCTGATACCATTGCTCTCTGCAAACAGAACCTGAGTATCCCTCTGACGGGGAAGGAAATTAAACTCATGGTTACCCATTGTCCATAAATCATAGCCGATGTAAGACAATGCACTTACCATAGGATTGATTTCATCCATCCTGTAGTTTATGGCATACTGTGCCATTAAGGAGTTGTCATGAAATAATATAATTATTTTATGACGCAATTCTTTCTATTTCCATTTCGATGTGATATACTTCTTATGGAGGACATGGGAAGTGGCTGTTGCATCGTTTGAAACAAGGGAAGCAATCAGGAAAGTGCTTAAGGATGTAACACCTGTCCTCGATGAAAAACAGAGAAGGATTCTTTTCGGCAGTGCAGCAGAGGCTTTGGGCCATGGCGGAATAGCATTCGTGAATGAGGTAACCGGGAGTGCAAGGAATACCATCATCGCAGGAATGAATGATATCGGACAGGAACATGGTGACAGGATAAGAAAGGAAGGCGGCGGAAGGAAAAGCAAACTGGAGAAGAATCCACTGCTTCTTGAGACAATAGAGGATATAGTAAGGGAGAGCACATACGGCAATCCCATGAATCCGCTGTGCTGGACTACACTTTCCCTCAGGAGTATAGCCTCGATACTGAAAGAAAAGTATGGCTATGAAGTAAGCCAGAACATAGTTGCATCATCTCTTGATCTGCTGGGATACAGCAGACAGCAGAACCAGAAGATGGAACAGCTAGGAAGCCAGCATCCGGACAGGGACGCGCAGTTCAGGTTCATAAATGAAACGTCGCAGGAGTTCCTTAATGGAAATGATCCTGTTATTTCAGTTGATACAAAGAAAAAGGAACTGCTTGGCAACTTTAGGAACAATGGAAGCGAGTACAGAAGGGTAAAGGATCCGAGAAGCGTGCCGGACCATGACTTTGAGCTGAAGGAGCTTGGACGCATTGTTCCGTGTGGCGTTTATGTGGTCAATGACAATACCGGATTCGTTAATCTCGGAACCAATAACGATATATCTGAATTCGCCGGTGAAAGCATACTGCAGTGGTGGTTTCACGTGGGAGCATCGACTTTCCCGGATGCAAAGAGAATTTACATAACATGCGATGGAGGAGGAAGCAACTCTTCACGCACATGGTTATGGAAACAGTGTCTTCAGCGGCTTGCGGATGAAACAGGACTTGAAGTTCATTGTTCCCATCTTCCTCCAGGAACAAGCAAGTGGAACAAAATAGAGCACAGGCTGTTCTGCTACATTTCAAAGAACTGGGAAGGTAAGCCGCTTTATGACATTGAGACTGCCGTTAACCTGATAGGTGCGACGACCACAAAAAAAGGTCTCAGAGTAAAGTGCATTGCAGACAGCAGATTCTATGAGAAGGGGAAAAAGGTCACTGATGAGGAAAAGGACATGATAAACATTGAGTTTGTCGGTCCTAATGAAAAGTGGAACTACATAATCAAACCTTCAATTTGATTCGTGACAGTTCCT
>JBJEWN010000415.1:0-1865 GCA_051885075.1 Bullifex sp. | reverse complement strand
GTTCTGTGAGGACAATACTTCCCTGAATAATCCTGGTGCTTGGTTACCTTTGAAGTATCCCAGCCCCTCTCATCCAGGATTTCAGCAATAAGCTTGGCTGCACGCTTTTCAGCCTGATCAAAACGAGTTCCTCCGCTTTTGGAGTAGCATATCTCGATGCTGATACCTTCCCTGTTCCCCTTTCCATTTGCTCCATCCCCTGCGTTCCAAGAGTTCCTGTCTAAAGGAATGCCCTGAACTACTTCCTTATCGTCCACGGCATAGTGAAAAGAAGTATTGCTGCTATTGCTCTCCATATACTTGATTTCATTTCTTGCTGAAGCATCATTTGCTGTGTTATGAACTACTATTCTGGTCGGTGTCATCTTATATGGACACTTCAATGAATACTTGTCTTTGCTGATCAAAAGTGATCATCCCTTTCTGTATATTATACTGATATTATACCAGAATTCTCCAGATATGGGCACATTTCACTTGACAGGGAATGAGTCGCAGTTTTATTTTAAAACTAACATTAGTTGGAGTGGTATTACTGATTTAGGGGGAAATAGTGATAATTAAAGCTAATTATTTAAGAACCATATCTCCTAGCAACATTACAATCCAAAAAATCCTCGGGGGGGGGGGATTCCAACAGGAGCTTTCCTTCTAAACATCTTCCCCACAACAAAAGGAGGTCATGTTCATGCGTGATCTCCTGAAAAGAATTCTTCTTTTCTTCGCTGTACTCTCAATTTCTTTTTCACTCAGCGCAGCTGAGGTATCCTTTCATGCTTCTTCGGTCTCATCACTTTCCTACAATGATGAAAGCCATATACCTGACAGCGACGGTTTCTTTACACTTACATTATCTGATGCTTCATCAGCAACAATTACATCGGAAGACGGTAAAGAAATTAACGTCACCTTCATTAATACAGATGAAGCCCTGATCAAGTGGAACATGACTTCAGAGGAAGACATCAAGCTCCGCTATTCACTAAATGATTCAAAGCATAAAACCCTCAGGAAAGGAACCGCGGAGCTTACCCTTAATAACCTTCCCATGAATGAACTCACCCTTTTCACCCTGGAAGCAAAGTACGGAAAGGGGGACTGGTATGAGTGCGGAATTGCAGGCATCATTCCCGTAACGTACTCAGTGCCTGAAGAAGCACCTCTTCCCGTGGAACTGCCTGAACTTAAGGGTGAATCGGAGATAAGGTATGTGGAACCAGAACTGGTTCCACTGGTACCACCTGAGAAGAAGATCTCCATAAGACTTACTGCATCCCCATACAGCATCGGTATCTTTGACTTCATCAACGGTCACAATATCCCTGATGCAAGATACCTAACGGTTACCAACTACGGTTTATCGGCAGATGGAGAACTTGGATATCAGGCAAACAGCAACATCCTTTTTTATGCAGGAGCAGGCTATGGCTATCAGATGAAGAGGGAAACCATTATCCCCGATGCATTCAGGGTTTCCTACATAAAGGCATATACAGGACTTGATCTGAGGTTCCTAAGGACAGGAAGGTTCTCATCGTCCCTCGGAGTGTTTGCAGGCGGAATGATGGGAATAAACGCAGGAATGTACAATATCTCGTCAATTCTAGGTGGAAGGCTCCGTTTTGATTACCACCTTAATTCCCATCTTTCAATAGGACTGCAGACAAGATTCACAGCATCATACCTGCCTGCTGATGATCCGATGTACAAGAGCATGACGTATCTGATTGATCCCGTGACGCTGTCACTGGATGTAAGGCTGTGAGGAGGAAGAGTATGAAGAAACTTACATTATTCCTCATAACAGTATTACTGGTACTCACATCCTGTAACATGGGAATAAAGCAGATAGATGAAAGTGAAGG
>JBJEWN010000414.1:0-7367 GCA_051885075.1 Bullifex sp. | reverse complement strand
AACCAAGGTTAACCCGATTCACATTCCACCTTAAAAGGATGGAATCTATCTCGGGTTTTATATGTATATACATGAAACGGAGGTGTGCATCAGAAGGAAGGCAAACGCCGTCCGAAGCATTGACGAAAGGGTGACATTTGCTTATCTTTCGCAGAGATTTACTGCAATGGAGGTCAGTCATGAACGACAGTGACGGCAATCTCTATTTTGAGACAAAAAAACAGAAAAAAGAAAACGAGCCGGGCATCCATAATGATAAAGGGATGAACCCGAACACAAAAAAGAAGTTCTCCTTCTCCATCATTTACTTCATAATCATCTTCGCACTGCTGATCCTGATGAACAACATGTTTTTCAGGAGTCACATGGAGCCTATTGAGATCGAGTATTCCACATTCAAGCAGATGGTGGAAACCGGTTCGATCCAGCAGGTCGTGTTCAATGAGAATAACTATATCGGTTATTCAATAACGAAGGATGAAGCACGTTCCACACTTGAGGAATATGCAAAAACAAGGCAGCTTCCCAACACCATCGATACATCGATGCTGCTGGCTTATCAGACATACAGGATCGAGGATCCGACATTCGTTCCGCTGCTCGATGAGAAAGGTGTGCAGTACTATGCATCCGCACCTGCCACCACGCCTCTCTGGCTGAGTCTGCTGTCCACGTTCCTGCCACTGATCATCTTCTTTGTACTCCTGAGGATGCTCTCAAAAAGACTCGACGGAGGAGCACAGGGAGTCATGTCCTTCAATCAGAACAAGAGCAAGATAGTTGCCGAAGGTGATACGGGAGTGCGTTTTCCCGATGTAGCGGGATGCGAGGAAAGCAAGGCAGAGCTTGTCGAAGTGGTTGACTTCCTGAAAAACAGCGAAAGATACACGAAGATCGGAGCCAAGATACCCAAGGGAGTACTGCTTGTGGGTCCTCCGGGAACAGGTAAGACACTCCTGGCCAAGGCCGTTGCCGGTGAAGCTGGCGTCCCGTTCTTCAGGATGAGCGGTGCGGACTTCGTCGAGATGTTCGTAGGTGTCGGTGCCGCACGTGTAAGGGATCTTTTCAAGCAGGCACGCGAGAAGGCTCCATGCATAATCTTCATCGATGAGATTGATGCCATCGGCAAACAGAGATCGGGAAGTCTCGGAGGCAACGATGAGCGTGAACAGACACTCAATCAGCTCCTTGTCGAGATGGACGGTTTTGATTCCAGAAGCGGAGTCATCATCCTTGCAGCAACCAACAGGGCCGAGATTCTTGATCCCGCACTGCTGCGTCCGGGCAGATTCGACCGTCAGGTACTTGTCGACAAACCCGACCTTGAGGGCAGACTTGCCATTCTGAAGATCCATTCCTCAAAACTTGTGCTTGAGGATGATGTGGACTTAAAGAAGATCGCCCAGGCATCCGCAGGTCTTGCCGGTGCGGACCTTGCCAACATCTGTAACGAAGCAGCCCTTCTTGCCGTAAGGAGAAAGAAGGAAAAGGTTTCACAGCTTGAATTTGAGGAAGCGATCGAGAAATCAATCGCGGGGCTTGAACGTAAGGGCAGGATAATGAATGAGTCGGAGCGCCGCCGTGTTGCATACCATGAGACCGGACATGCGCTGACCGCGTACATGACCAAAGGTTCATCCCCTGTAAGCAAGATTTCGATCGTACCCCGTGGCTTCGGAGCCCTCGGCTACACCCTGCAGTATCCCACGGAGGACAGGTTCCTGCTCTCTCAGGAAGAACTGCTTGGCTCGGTCGATGTGCTTCTCGGCGGCAGGGCTGCGGAGGAAGTCACATTCAATGACATATCGACAGGAGCTTCCAATGATATTTCCAGGGCTTCCGACCAGGTGAGGAAGATGATCTGTGAATACGGTATGTCGGAGAAGTTCAGAAACCTCACCCTCCCTAAAGGCCAGAGCGGAATCGAAGGTGTGGGCGGCAGCCGTGAATACTCGGAAGATACCCAGAAATACATCGATGAGGAAAGCGAAAGACTCATCTCATCAAGGTATGAAAAAGTACTTGCAAACCTGAAGAAGAACTGGAAGGCCCTTGATGTGATCGCAAGAAAGCTGCTTGAACAGGAAGTACTGGAACAGGATGAGTTCGAATCCCTTGCAAAAGAGTACGTGATTACTGAATAATACCTGTCATGATAAAGACAAAGATTACCGATAAGGAATTACTTGAGCATATCGCATCCCTACCTGAAGAAGGCAGGGATGTCTTTCTGCTTTCAGACGGAGCCGTCCGCCTGACTGCCGTGAGTGCAACGGAGACAGTGAACCAGATGAGGGCAAACCATAAGACAGGACTCCTTGAAAGCTACGTCCTGGGACAGGCATACATCGCAGGTCTCCTGCTGACATCCATGGTCAAGGGCAATGACCGCATCCTTCTTCAGATCGAGTGCGGCGGACCGATAAAGGGCATCAGCATAGAATCCTGGGCATGCGGTGCAGTGAGGGGTTACATGCTGGAAAACCCGATAAAGCTTTCAAAGCCGCTTACCACCCTGGACACGTCGATGCTCTATGGTCCCGGCTTCATGACGATATCCAGAATCCTTGAGGGAGCAAAGGAGCCTGTAAGCGGCACCGTAATGCTCCAGACGGGGAATCTGGCAAATGACCTTGCAATCTTCTTCCAGGAGAGCGAGCAGACCCCTACCCTCTTCTACATCTCCCTTGACTTTGACACAAAGGGAAGGATCATGGGCGCCGGCGGACTCTTCATTCAGGCCATGCCGGGCTGTCCTGATGAAGTGCTTTCAAGTCTTCAGGATACATGCTCCCGGCTTCCGGGACTTGCAAAAGCCATTTCCGGAGGAATGAGCATTTCCGACTATGTGGCAGGTGCATTCAGCAGCTACTCTCCCCGTCTTCTCGAAACAGGTCACATCGGCTTCTCATGCCCTTGCTCAAGAGAACATTTTGAAGGATACTTATCAAGACTTCCGCAGGCGGAAAAAAAGGAGATCCTGAAAGGTACCTTCCCTCTGGAACTCGAGTGCTTTAACTGCGGAAGCGTATACGGTTTTACGAAGAGCGAAACGGAAGCGCTCTTCATGAAGGAGGGAACATGATTTATTTCGCACAGAGCAGCCAGAATCAGGCTGACCTGATAGTAAGGGAGCTGGAAAAGATCGGAGCCGATAAGATCAGGGCAACTGCATCCGGCGTGCAGTTTTCGGGCTCACTTGAAACAGGCTACCGTTTCTGCCTTACAACGCGCATAGCATCAAGGGTGCTTCAGGCGCTGTACTTTGATGAAAGGGTCACGGATCCCGATGAGCTTTATGAAAAATGCAGGGATATTCCATGGGAGGAATTCCTTGATCCGGCCGTAACATTCCAGATAACACAGACCGTTCAGTCCTGTAACTGGATAAAGAACGCGCACTTTGCATCCTTACGTGTCAAGGATGCCATCGTTGACCGCATCAGGGAGCATTTCAACGATGAAAGGCCAAATGTGGACACGGAACATCCGGACAGGACTTTCCACCTGCACATCAAAGGAGAACGCGTAATCATCTATGCGGACTTCTCCGGTGAAGGACTTTTCAGGAGAGGATACAGGAAGGACAGCACGGAAGCAGTCCTCAAGGAGCATCTCGCAGCTGCCGTACTGTACCGAAGCGAATGGTATAAAACGGTTGAGGACGGGAAGCCGGGAGTATTCATGGATCCTTTCTGCGGCTCCGGTACTCTTGTCACCGAAGCATCCCTGATGGCCCGCGACATCGCTCCCGGACTCATCAGAAAGGAACCCTATGCCTTTGAAAAGCTTCCTTCATTTGACGGGGAAACCTATGAGCGTGTCCTCTCAGAGCTGAGTGACAGGGCGGAAGAAGGAAAGAAAAGGGATGTAAGGATTTATGCATCCGATATTTCCAGAACCGCCGTTGAGATTTCCAAAGCAGCCGCACTCAAGGCAGGAATCTATGATGACGTCACATTCAGTGTCAAGGATTTCACGAAGTTCACGGCCGAGGATGTCCCCTCAGAAAAGGGTTACATCGTAACCGATCCTCCTTACGGGATCAGGATGAATGACGGACGCGAAGACAAACTTTATGCCGCAATGGGCGAAACACTCCAGAGCCTTTTCAAAGGCTGGAAGATTTCCATCCTTTCCGGAGACAGCGAGCTTCTTTCACTCATAGACATGAAGCCTGAAAGGACAAACACCCTTTACAACGGAGGGATCCTGTGCCAGCTGGCTCACTACAGCGTGTTTTCCGATGAGGAGAAAAAGGAGCTCATCGAGCGTGCGATGAAAAGGCGGGAAGAAAGACTTGCCCAGCCCCTCACTGAAGGTGCCCGGATGGCATACAACCGCCTTAAGAAAAACCTGGATGCACTCAGGCCCCTCATGGAAGCACAGGGTGTCACATGTTACAGGATTTATGATGCCGACATGCCGGAGTACTCCGCAGCCATCGACATGTACGAAGGCAAGTGGATCAATCTTCAGGAGTATGCACCTCCTGCAACCATTGATCCGGAAGCGGCGGAAAGAAGACTTGGGGAACTCGTGCTTGCTGCGGAACGTGCAACGGGAATCGATCCTGAAAACATCTTCATTAAGCAGAGAAAGGAACAGAAGGGGAAGGACCAGTATAAGAAACTTGCTTCCAAGAACAGGTTTTATCTTGCAAAGGAAAACGGATTGCAGTACCTCGTGAACTTCTCCGACTATCTTGATACCGGAGTTTTCCTTGACCACAGACCAATCCGGAAGTACATCCAGGAGAACAGTAAGAACAAAAGATTCCTGAACCTCTTCTGCTATACCGGAACAGCATCCCTCAATGCTGCAAAAGGCGGTGCACTGTCAACGACAAGCGTTGATGCATCAGCCACATACCTTGACTGGGCGATGGAGAACTTCAAACTCAACGGGTACTCCACCGATATCGGCAACTTTTTCTACAGAAGCGACTGTCTTGACTATCTTTGGGATACATTTGACCGCTTTGACATGATCTTCTGTGATCCTCCCACCTTCTCAAACAGCAAGAACAGGGAGACTTTCGATATCCAGCGGGATCATGTGAGGCTAATCGATGCATGCATGATGCACCTTGAGAAGGGAGGCGTGCTTATATTCTCAAATAACTTCAGGCGCTTTAAGCTTGATGAGTACGTCACTCAGAAATACTCAGTCGAGGACATCACGCCAGAGACCATCGGTGACGACTTCAGACGTGATGAGAAGATTCACAGGTGCTATCTCATAAAACACAAGGTAAAGGTCGACCTTCCCAAAAAACTGGTCGTCAAGGTAAAACAGTGAGAAAGGATGAAGGCTGCCCATACAGGCAGCCTTCACTGTTAATGTTCACTTTGCAAGTCCGAACTGATCAATGATCTCAATGCACTTCATGTACATGCGGGGGATATGGAAGGGCCCCTTGTAGAAGTTGCCCTTGATCCTGGTGGCAAGCGTTCCGTCCCTGTGGAAGTAGCCGAACCACTCACCGTACTCCTTATCAACGAACCTGTCGTAAATATATCTGTTGACTTCCTCAAATTCTGAAAGATATTTCTCATCCTTGGTGACTGCATAGGCCATCAGCGTTGCGATCGCAGCCTCACACTGGGGCCACCAGAACTTCATGTCCTGATGATACTCGCTTAACGGAAGTCCGAGCGCATCCCGGTACTGGATGATTCCGCCGCCATACTCCTTATCCCAGCCAAGTTCCCAGTGCCAGTCAAGCATCTTAAGGCCAAGCCTGACAAGTTTATCATTATCTTTCTTTATGCCTTCATTCATTATGAACCAGGCGCCTTCGATGGCATGTCCCGGGTTGATGATCCTGCCGTCATAGTGCTCCTTCATGAACCTTCCGTCCGGGGCTGTTATCTCAAGCACGCACTTAAGATCATCACGGACGAAGTATGTCTCCACTTCATTAAGAAGTTTTGCCATATATGCATCACACCACTCTTTCTTTTCAGGATATGCTTCCCTCATTTCGGAAAGCACGTTCAGAAGTATCATGGGACCTCCGAATGCGATTGAAGGTTCAGTCTCAGGGTTCACCTTGGGAATGAGGATTCCGGGGGTAGTCCTGATATGTTCCACGAATTCAAGAAGCCTGAATGCCTTATCCCTGTACGAGACATCTCCCGTTATTCTGGAATAGGTGGCAAAACCTATGATCGCAAAGGTCTCACTGAAGAAATATCTCAGTCTCTTGACAACGGGTCTTCCATCTGCAGTGACCTTGAAGAACATCCGTCCGTCAGTATCAAAGCAGTGTGCTTCGATGAAATCCACAAGGCTCTTTGCCGCTTCAAGATACTCACTCTTTTTTTCTATCTGCTCATATGCGGCGCAGAACGTCCAGAGAGCCCTTCCCTGAAACCAGACAGACTTGTCCGTGTCCAGCAGAGACCCGTCCCTGTCCAGTGCAGTGTAGATGCCGCCGTTTACCTTATCCATGCCATGTTCCAGCCAGAACGGAAGGATATTGTCAGTCAATTCCTTTCTGTATGTTTCCCTTAATGCCGAAAAATCCATTTTCCACATCTTCTCCTTCAATGATCATTATAACTTGTATTCAAGTTTTTTCCATACAGAAATTACCCATATGGAAAAAAAAGAACACTTTCTTTTCGCATCCCGATGCCTGGATTATCATGCTCCTTTCTTGATCAGTAAAGATCTTGTACATATATTCAGGTCTTTGCATTTCAATTTGACATTACTCCGTTCACATTAATCTTCCATTGATGCACTGTACATCTAATATTATGTTCTGCCTTGTTTTATTATTTCCAATCGATTAAAATTCCATGTGTAATGAAAAAAACAAATCCCCTTATCGAAACCATTATAGAAACAATTTCCAAACGCATACTTTCCGGAGAGTATCCCGGCGGATACAAACTGTCTGAAAACTCCATATCCCAGGAATTTGACTGCTCCAGAACTCCTGTCCGTGAGGCATTCAAGGCTCTTGAACAGAACTCACTGGTACAGATCATTGCCCATTCAGGCACATACGTCAAAACCTTTACCGATACCGAAAACAGGGAGATTACGGAAATTAGGGCTTATCTTGAGTCCCTTGCCTTCCGTCTGGCATCTGAGAATCAGGCAGACACGAACCGTCTTCAGACCTATCTTGTTGAAATGGAAGAGAGTCTGACAAGTGAGAATCCGGATTTCACCCGTTACGGAAAGGCTCACTATGCATTCCACCAGGAAATCGTGAGACTGTCCGGAAATGCACTTCTTATCAGCATGTACGACAATCTTCACCTCAACAGTGCAACTGCCCTCATCTACAAGACAATGAACAGTGATGAGATCAGAACAACCATAGAGGAACATGCCCTTATCTACACTTA